>NZ_JAEIMH010000132.1:0-16785 GCF_016464295.1 Streptomyces sp. N35
TGTCATACGGGCACCCCCGACGTCGACGGCGCCCCTTCGCGGGAACGGCGCCATTGCCCGTATGACAGGTACCCCGGACCGGCACCGACCCCACACGAGCCGCAGGCGACAGAGCAGGGGGCGGAGCCCCCGCCAAGGCACAGCTGGGGATTGACCCCAGCTCCCAGGTCCAGGTTCCTTGCCCCACACACCGCACCCCCATCCCGCACCCGCACCCGCACCCGCACCCGCACCCGGCAAGAAAGCGCCCGCACACCTCACCCCGCCCCCTGCCCCACCACCCGCGACAGGGACTCCACCACCGCAGGGTGGTAGTCGTGGCCCGTGCCCAGGCGTAGGCGTTCGAGGGCGGTCAGGACGCCGCTGGGGCCCGACAGGCGGGAGAGTTCGTCGTACGCGTTGGCCGTGCGGACGATGCGGGCCGTCAGGGGCTGGTCGCGGTAGGGGTCCGCCTGACGTTCCACGACCACGGCGACGTCCGAGGGGACGCCCGTCTGGCGGACCACCGCCCCGCCGAGCAGGGCGATGCGTCGTTGTTCGGCGGTGGGCAGCAGGGCCGTGGCGCCCGCCGGGATCGGGTCCACCAGGGAGAGCTGGCCGATGTCGTGCATCAGGGCCGCGTACTCGAGGACGGTCAGGTCCGCCTCCGAAAGGCCCAGGTCGCGGCCGACCGCGCAGCTCAGGACCGCGACCCGGCGGGCATGCCCCGCCGGGGTGTAGCCGGCGATCTCCGTCGCGCGGGCCAGGGAGGTGATCGTCTGGCGGTAGGTGGTGCGCACGGCGGCGTACCGGCGGAAGGCCAGCTGGGTGAGCAGGAGCGGTGCGCTGAAGACGGGGAGCGCCCACAGTCCCGCGACCGCCACCGCGAGCGCCATCACCGCCCCCGTCGCACCGACCGCCGAGCCGATCCCGACCAGCGCGCGCAGCTCGTCGCGCAGCAGCGGGCCGTACGGCCAGTGGGTACGGGCCCGGATCAGTACGGCGGACAGGACCGCGTCGCACAGGGCGGTGAGGGCGAGGACGAGCACCATCCAGACCGCGTACAGCGGCCCCTGGCCGATGAGGTCCTCCAACTCGCCCGAGTTGTAAAGGGGTTGGAAGCACACCGCGGCGAAGCCGACCGTCAGGACGCGCCGTACGAGGTGGTCGAGCGAGGGTCCGCCGCCGATCGCCACGTGCGGGACGGCGCCGGCCAGCGTCGCCGCCGAGACCACCGCGATGATCTGCAGCACACCGTGGTGCGTGGGCTCGCCGCCGCTCTCGCCGAGCAGGGCGTACGCGAGGGCCCCGGCGGCCCCGAGCGGCGCGGGTTCGCGGGCGACCGCGCCCGACACCTTGCGACCGCCCCACCGGGCCAGCTCGCCGACCGCGATGAGGATGCCGAAGGCGAGCGCGATCCCGCGTTCGGTCACGCCGTACCAGAGCGTGTGTCCGAGGGCGTACACCGCGAGCGCCCCCGCCGCGCCCGCCGCCGCCGCCACGATCACGGGCGAGCCGTACGCGCGCGTCACGGAGCCGTGCCCGTGGCGGTCTCGCGGGGCAGCGGCTGCTCCTGGAGCGGCAGCCGTGCGGGGACGGTCTCGTCCGAGGTGACCGTCGGATGCCAGCCGTGCCGGTCGAGGGCGCGCACGAGGGCCCGCACCATCTGCGGGTCGAACTGCCGCCCCGCGCACCGCTTCAGCTCGGTCAGGGCCTCGGAGACCGGCCGCGCGCGGCGGTAGGAGCGGGTCGAGGTCATGGCGTCGAAGGCGTCGGCGACGGCCACGAGCCGTGCGAACTCGGGGATCTGGCGGCCCACGAGCCCGTACGGATAGCCGCTGCCGTCGAGCCGTTCGTGGTGGTGCAGGATCGCGGTGCGCGCCTCGCCGAGGAAGCCGATGCCGCGCACCATTTCGTGCCCGTACTCGGGGTGCAGCTCGATGATCCGCCGCTCCTCGGGCGTGAGGGGTCCGTCCTTGCGGAGCAGCCGGGTGGGGACGCCGAGTTTGCCCACGTCGTGCAGGATGCCGGCGAACCGCAGCACCTCCACACGGTCGTCCGGCATCCCGAGCTCGCGGGCGATGAGCACGGACGCCTTGCCGACCCGCTCGCTGTGCCCGCGGGTGTACTCGTCCTTGATGTCCACGGCCTGCACCAGCGCGCGGATGGTGGCCTGGTGGGCGCTGCGCTCGCGGTGGTACTGCTCGAAGACCCAGTACGAGATGTACATGGGCAGCAGCACGAGAAGCGCCGCGAAGGGCCCGTACGGGCTGACCCAGAGCACCGCCATCATCAGGCCCGCGAGCCCGTGCACAAGGGTGGGTGCGAGCGCTCCCGCGAAGCCGGCGCCCGCGCTGCGTACGAGCGTGGCGAGCCGTCGTCCCGTACCGCCGACCGCCGCCAGGATGACCCCGTCGAGCACCGCCATGACCAGGCAGAACGCTCCGGCGGCAGCGGCGGCGGGCAGCAGCGCGTACGGAAAGTCGGGGGCGCCGCCCGCGCCGAGCGATGCGCGTCCGCCGAGCAGGTGGTGGGCCTGCCCGGCCGCCCAGCAGGCGAGCGCGAGCTGCCCGCCGCGCCAGATCCGGCGGGGCGCCTCGGGCCGCTGCTCGACCCGTCCGAGCAGGGCGCCGGGCACGGCGGCGAGCGCGGCGGCCGGGGCGGGGAGCAGGAAGATCGCGGCGAGCAGGACGGGGAAGAACGCGCCCATCGAGCGCGGCGCCCGCTCCCCCAGGAACGGACAGCGGGTCATCCACTCGCACATCGCGTACAGCGCGGCGAGCAGCGCCACGGCACCCCAGCGGATCCCGGGAGTGGTGACGACGGGAAGCACACAGACCGCCCCGGCGAGCGCGACCACGGCGATCAGGAGGCGCGCCGGGACAGGGATCGGCCGCATGGCGTACTCCTCCCCGTGACACCTCGACACTGCTGCGCCGTTCAAGTCCCGTACGGGTCACGGCCGTTCACACCCGTACCGAATCCGGAGAATAAAGCGGCAGACGTGGGCGAGGTGGCGGGAATCGAGGATTCGGCCGGTCAACTGTGTGGTATTGGACGCGAGTTCGCGCGTACGGCGACTGCGCCGGGTGCTAGGCCTCCGCCTGACGGTCCGCCGAGACCGGCAGATCCTGGTCGGGCACGGCCTGTCCTGAACGGATCAGATCGAGTCGCCCCATCACCTTGGCCCGCAGGTCGGCGGGCACGTCATCGCTCCCGCAGCACCGCTTGACCAGCTTCTTCACGGCCTGCTCGAGCCCGTACTTCTCCAGGCACGGGGAGCACTCCTCGAAGTGCACCTCGAACTTGGTGCAGTCGCTGTCGGGCATCTCGTGGTCCAGGAACTCATAGAGATGGTCCAGGACTTCAGAGCAATCCGTCTCGTGCGGCTCTCCGCAGCTCATGAGCCCGAGCCTTTCGTTCCGTTCGTCGACTCCGACGCACCTGCCGGTACCAGGCCACGCTCGACGGCGTAGTCCTCGAGCATGCCCCGCAGCTGGCGTCGGCCACGGTGCAGGCGGGACATCACCGTGCCGATGGGTGTACCCATGATGTCCGCGATCTCCTTGTACGCAAAGCCCTCTACGTCCGCGAGATAGACCGCGATGCGGAACTCCTCGGGAATCGCCTGGAGCGCTTCCTTCACGTCCGAGTCCGGCAGGTGGTCCAGGGCCTGCGACTCGGCGGAGCGCAGACCGGTGGACATGTGCGACTCGGCGCGCGCGAGCTGCCAGTCCTCGATCTCCTCGGAGGCGCTGCGCAGGGGTTCGCGCTGCTTCTTGCGGTACGAGTTGATGAAGGTGTTCGTGAGAATGCGGTACAGCCACGCCTTGAGGTTGGTGCCCTCACGGAACTGGTGGAAGGACGCGTACGCCTTGGCATACGTCTCCTGCACCAGGTCCTCCGCGTCCGCGGGGTTACGGGTCATCCGCAGCGCGGCGGAGTACATCTGGTCGAGGAACTCCAGCGCGTCCCGCTCGAAGCGGGCGTTGCGCTCGGTCGTCGACTCCGCTGCCTGTGCCTCGGCGGGTTCCTCCGTGTGGCCGTTGTCGGTCCCAGTGACCGGACCCACCTCCTCAAGCGTCGTCGCAGAGCCGAAACCGGCCCTGCCCGAATCGGAGGATAGACGACCAACCGGTCCGCCCGCCGCCCGGATAGGGGCGGTCTTGGCCGCGGCCAGCAGCTCACGCTCCATGTCGGAGGGGCTGGTGCGGCTCGTGCAGGCGACTGAACCCATTACGGCGAACACCCTTCATTCCGTCTTGTACCGACGCCTCCCACAACCGTCGTCAAGCCCTCAACATTCCCGCAGACCCTTGATCCACCCGGTCACCGCCCGCGTGATGAGCGCCACTGCTTCGTCCTGGCCGATCTCGGCGCGCTTGGGGACCGCGAAGCTGTGATCGCCGTACGGGATCTCGACCAGCTCGTACGGTCCCTCCGGGTACTCGGCGGGCTTGCCGAAGGGGTCGTTGCCGCCCTGGACGACGAGGGTGGGCACGCCGGATCCGAGCAGCTCGTCGGCGCGGGACTTCTCGGGCTTGCCGGGCGGGTGCAGCGGGAAGCTGAGGGCGAGCACGGCGGCGGCACCGAGTTCGGTCGCCGTACGGCAGGCCACGCGCGCCCCTGCGCTGCGGCCGCCGGCGATGACGGGGAGCTTCTTGCGCTGTACGGCGGGCCAGATGCCCCGCCACCCGAGGTCGAGCGTCTTGGGCGCGGGCGCCACCTTCTTGCCGGCCACGCGCCACGGCTGCTCGACAAGCGCGACGCTCACGCCGTGCGGCGGCAGCTCGGCGGCGAGCGCCTGCAGATCCCGCGCGTCGATCCCGCCGCCCGCGCCGTGGCTGACGGCGAGCACGAAGTCGGCGTTCTCGGCGGGGTGCCAGGTGATGCGGGCGGTCCCGGCTTCGGTCTCGACGGTTTCGGCGCGTCCGGCGGGCTCGGTCTTCTTGCCGGTCACCGGCTTCTTGTTGGTCACCGGGTCATCTTCGTACGCGCCCTGTCACAGACCCAGCAGCCAGCGCCCTCCGCCCAGCAGCGAAGCCAACGAGACGGCGTGGAAGAAGAAGAACCACAGAGCCGCCGGTACGTGGGTGAGGCGGGCCAGTTGGTCCGCGTCCGAGTCCGGTGCGCCACCGCGGCGTCGCTTGGCCTGGAGTTCGAAGGCCGGGCGTACTCCGCCGAGCAGCAGGAACCAGACGACCACGTACGCGAAGGCCGCCTGGACCTCGGGGTTCGCGAGCCACGAGATGAGGACGAAGGCACCGCCGGTGACGATCACCGTGACCGCCCCGTAGGCGTTGCGGATCATCACCAGCATCGCGACAAGGAGGGCCGTGGCCAGCCAGAGCAGGGCCGTGATGTGGTTCGCGGCGAGCAGCCAGGCGCCGCCGAGACCCAGGAGCGGGGGCGCGGTGTACCCGGCGGCGGCGGTGAGGATCATGCCGATGCCGTGCGGCTTGCCGCGGCTGACCGTCAGGCCGCTGGTGTCGCTGTGCAGCCGGATCCCCTGCAGCTGGCGCCCGCTGAGCAGGGCCACGAGTCCGTGCCCGCCCTCGTGCGCGATGGTGATCGCGTTGCGCGAGAGCACCCACAGCTGGTGGGGCAGGATCACCGCGAGCGCCACCACACCCGTGACCACCACGAGCCACTGCTCGGGGTCGGGCTGTGCGCCGAAGACGCGGTCCCAGAGGTCGGCCAGGGACGAGGCGGCGAGGCTCTGCATATACGGCATATACGGACCGGGCTCCTGTCGACTGGGCGGATCTGGCAGTGTGGCACGTATGTGCGGACGGTATGCATCCAGTCGTAAGCCCGAGGACCTCGCGACCATCTTCGAGGTCGAGAAGTGGGACCCCGAAGAGTCCCTGGCACCGGACTACAACGTGGCGCCGACCAAAGAGGTCTACGCCGTTCTGGACCGTCCTGTGAAGGACGCCGAATCACCGAGCCCGGTTCGCCAGCTGCGCAAGCTGAAGTGGGGACTCGTCCCGTCGTGGGCGAAATCACCCGAGGGCGGTGCGCGCATGATCAACGCACGGGCCGAGACCGTCCACGAGAAGCCCTCGTTCCGCAAGGCCTTCACCTCGCGCCGCTGCATCATCCCGGCCGACGGCTATTACGAGTGGGTGACCGCGGCCGGGGAGCGCGACCTGGAGGTCGAGGGCAAGAAGAAGCGGCCGCGCAAGCAGCCCTACTTCGTGACGCCGGCCGACGGCTCGGTCTTCGCCATGGCCGGCCTGTACGAGTTCTGGCGCGACCGCACCCTCGCCGACGACCATCCGCTCGCCTGGTGGGTGACCTGCTCGGTCATCACGACGGAGGCGGAGACCGGCCCGCTGGGCGTCGCGCCCGCGGACGGCCCGCAGACGCTCTCCGAGATCCACCCGCGGATGCCCCTGATGCTCACCCCGGACCGCTGGGACTCCTGGCTCGACCCGTCCCGCACATCGGCGGACGACCTGCAGTCGCTCCTCGCCCCGCCGCCGGAGGGCCTGATGCGGGCGTACCCGGTGTCGACGGCGGTGAGCAACGTACGCAACAACGGTCCGGAGCTGCTGACGGAGCTGGAGGGTCCGGAGGAGGGCACGCTGTTCTGACCTTCAGGGAACCGGGATCGAGCGGATTCCGACCGGCTCGGTCCCCGACAGCAGCACGATGTGGTTGCCGTACGCGAGCAGCGTCACGTCGCCCTTCGCCTCCGAGAACTTCGGCGAGTACCGGGGTCCGGCGGCACCGGTGGCCTTCGGGCCCTGACGCAGGTCGACGGAGGCGATCCGGCGGCCGCTGACGGGGAAGACCACCCGGTCCTCGACAATGACCGCATGGTCACCGCTCTGCCAAGGGGAGTCGGCGGTGGACCAGAGGTGGTCGCCCGTCCGGACGTCGATCCCGTTCCAGTGGGCGCAGTCGCCCTCCCAATAACACTGGCGCAGGACCAGGACTCCGGCGCCGGAAACCGTCCCTCCGCCGTAGGTGGGCTCACTTCCCGGCTCCCACAGCGTGCGCACGGCCTCGAGCGTCTCGGGGTCCGTGAGCGTGACCGGCGGGAAGTGGTCGCTCGCGCTGAAAGCGCCGTTGCAGATGAGGTGGCTGCCCCCGGTGATCAGCGCCTGGCAGTCGTGGGGGGACGTGGCGACCGTGTCGCCGGTCTCCCCGTCCCGGGCGACAGCTCTGCTTCCCGCTGTGTACAACCGGGTGCCGATCGCGACCAGTTCGGCGCCCTCGAGCTCCCGCTGCCAGAGCGCGGTTCCGGAGGCGGCCCGGTACGCGGCGACCAGACCCGGGCCGCTGGTGTTGTCCGTACTGGCGTAGACGATGCCGTGGGCCGCGTCGAGGCCGGACCCGAACTGCCGGCCCTCCGGAAGCTGCTGGGTCCAGGCGATGCCCCTGCTGCGCAGGTCGACGGCGCGAACGGTCCGGCCGCCCGCGACGAACGCGAGGCCGTCGGCGACGACGAGCTTTGCGAAGGACTGCGTCTCACCACCCTCTTCGCCGGCCTCCACCCGCCACGACACCTTCCCCGTCCCCGCCGACCGGGCCACGAGACCACCCGCACTCGTGGGGCACAGCAGCAGCTCCTCGGTGACGCCGCAGCCGTACGTCTGCTCGCCCTCGACCGGCCGCGCCGCCCAGGGGCCCCACCCTTGCGCTGCCTCGGGGCCCCTGCCTTCGCCTGCCTCGGGGCCCGTGCTTTCGCCTGCCTCGGGGCCCGTGCCGGATGCCGGCTGCCCGGCGCATCCCGCGGCGAACACGAGCAGTACGGCAGCGGCCGCGCGGGCCACCGTTCCCCTGGCCCCGGCCCGTATCGCTCCCGTCGCCGAGACGCGAGGAGCACCTGTGGTCGACGTCATCGGCACAGTGTGGTGACAGGGCTCTGGCGGATCAATGAATTCCGCAGGGGCGGGACCACATCGTGCCGTTCCGTGCGGCGAGCGGCCGTGCCGGACGCAGCGCTACGGCCGAGGCCCGGCCCCTCCGCCGCCCGCGGGTCCTTTCGATCAAGATCTGCCCCGCCGCGAGCTACTAAAGTGGGCCCCATGACCGAGAACCCCGCGCACACCACCCTCTGGCCCGCCCCCCATGCGAGCGGCGCCGTCGACACCACGGTCCACGTGCCCGGTTCCAAGTCGGTCACCAACCGCGCTCTCGTGCTGGCCGCTCTGGCCGCCGAGCCCGGCTGGATCCGCCGTCCGCTGCGCAGCCGCGACACCCTTCTGATGGCCGGTGCGCTGCGCGCCCTCGGTGTGGGCATCGAGGAGGGCGTCGGCCCGGACGGCTCGGGTGAGGTCTGGCGGGTGATCCCGTCGGGTCTGGCCGGTCCGGCCACGGTCGATGTCGGCAACGCCGGTACGGTCATGCGCTTCCTGCCGCCCGTCGCCACCCTCGCCGACGGCGACATCCGCTTCGACGGCGACCCGCGTTCTTATGAGCGCCCGCTGCACGGCGTGATCGACGCCCTGCGCGCTCTCGGCGCCCGCATCGACGACCAGGGCCGCGGCTCACTGCCCCTGACCGTGCACGGCGGCGGCGCCCTCGACGGCGGCACCGTCGAGATCGACGCGTCCAGTTCCTCGCAGTTCGTCTCCGCTCTGCTGCTCTCGGGCCCGCGCTTCAACCAGGGCGTCGAGGTACGGCACACCGGCGAGCGGCTGCCGTCCATGCCGCACATCCGGATGACCGTCGACATGCTGCGCGCCGTCGGCGTGCAGGTCGACGAGCCCGAGACCGGCGGCGAGCCCAACGTCTGGCGGGTCACGCCGGGCGCCCTGCTCGGCCGCGACCTGGTCATCGAGCCGGACCTGTCCAACGCCCAGCCGTTCCTCGCCGCGGCCCTGGTCACGGGCGGCCGCGTGGTCATCCCGGACTGGCCCGCGCACACCACGCAGCCCGGTGACGCGCTGCGCGAGATCTTCACGGAGATGGGCGGTTCCTGCGAACTGACCGAGCAGGGCCTGGTGTTCACCGGCTCCGGACAGATCCACGGCATCGACATCGACCTGGGCGAGGTCGGCGAGCTGACCCCCGGCATCGCCGCCGTCGCGGCCCTGGCCGACTCCCCCTCCACGCTGCGCGGCGTCGCCCATCTGCGCCTGCACGAGACGGACCGCCTGGCCGCGCTCACCAAGGAGATCAACGAGCTCGGCGGCGATGTCACCGAGACCGCCGACGGCCTGCACATCCGCCCGCGCCGGCTGCACGGCGGCATCTTCCACACCTACGACGACCACCGGATGGCCACGGCCGGGGCGGTGCTCGGCCTCGCCGTGGACGGCGTGCAGATCGAGAACGTGGCGACCACCGCCAAGACCCTGCCCGACTTCCCCGCGATGTGGACCGGGATGCTGACCGGGGCGGCCAGGGCGTAGGGGACCAGCGCCATGCGTCGCTACAGCAAGCACACCGACGAGGACGACATCCGTCAGCGCCCGGGCCGCAAGGGCACCCGGCCGCGGACGAACATCCGCCCCAAGCACGAGGACGCGGCCTCGGGCATGGTCCTCACCGTGGACCGCGGCCGGCTCACCTGCCTGGTCGGCGACCGCGTGATCCTCGCGATGAAGGCCCGCGAACTGGGCCGCAAGGCGGCGGTGGTCGGCGACCGGGTCGCGCTCGTCGGGGACATGTCCGGCAAGAAGGACACCCTTGCGCGCATCGTCCGTATCGAGGAGCGCTCCTCGGTGCTGCGCCGCACGGCCGACGACGACGATCCGTACGAGCGCATCGTCGTCGCCAACGCCGACCAGCTCGCCATCGTCACCGCACTCGCCGACCCCGAGCCGCGCCCGCGCCTGATCGACCGCTGCCTCGTCGCCGCGTTCGACGCGGGCCTCAAGCCGCTGCTCGTCCTCACCAAGTCGGATCTGGCCCCGCCGGACAAGCTTCTCGAGGCATACGGGGCGCTCGATTTCCCGTACGTCGTGACCAGCCGCGACGAGCTGGAGAACGGTGACGCGGCCGACCGCGTACGCGAGTTCCTCGCCGGCCGTACGACCGCGTTCGTCGGCCACTCCGGCGTGGGCAAGACGACGCTGGTGAACGCCCTGGTCCCGGAGGACCGCAAGCGGGTCACCGGCCATGTCAACGCGGTCACCGGACGCGGCCGGCACACCACCACCTCGGCCCTCGCGCTCCCGCTGGCGGACGCGCAGGGATGGGTGATCGACACCCCGGGCGTACGGTCCTTCGGACTGCACCACGTCGACGCGTCACGCGTCATCCACGCGTTCCCGGACCTGGAACCGGGAACCGAAGGCTGTCCGCGTGCGTGCAGTCATGACGAGCCCGACTGCGCTCTGGACGCCTGGGTCGAGGAGGGCCACGCGGACCCGGCACGCCTGTACTCCCTGCGCCGCCTGCTCTCCACCCGGGAGCGACGCGAAGGCGACTAGGGGTCTGGACACACGCTCCACCTCAACCTTGTTTGCGCGCGCTGCGTCCCGGTAAGTGCATAATCGCACCAAGTCAAAAGCAGTGGGCGACGAGGCCGGCTGAGCGGTCACGAGGTTCTGGAGGCACACACCATGGCGTGGCTGCTGGTCATCGTCGCCGGACTGCTCGAAACAGGGTTCGCGGTGTGCCTCAAGCTCTCCCACGGCTTCACCCGCCTGTGGCCGACGATCTCGTTCGCCGTCTTCGCGCTGAGCAGCTTCGGACTGCTGACCCTCGCGCTCAGGCGCCTGGACGTCGGCCCGGCGTACGCGGTGTGGACGGGCATCGGCGCTGCCGGCACCGCCATCTACGGGATGATCTTCCTCGGCGATGTGGTGTCCACGCTGAAGCTGGTGTCGATCTCACTGGTGATCGTGGGCGTGATCGGGCTCCAGCTGTCGGGCAGCGCGCACTGAGCCTGGACGGGTTCACCGCGCGCGTAAGAACGTCACGGTGTGGACGTCACCCCCAGCGCCTCCCGCACCAACTGCCCCACCCCGCCCTCCCCCAACGGCGCGATCACGCACGACAGGGCGAGCCGCAGGGCGAGTTCGCACTCCTGGTGAGCCCGTAAGGTCTCGTTCCTGACCGCGCCCGGCGCGATCCGGGTGGCCACCGCGCGGTCCCGTACGACCGCCACCACGTCCGCGGGCGACGGCAGCGCGCCGTCGGCCCGGCGCTGCGCGGGCACCGGCGAGGTCGACGGGATCGCCGAGAGCGGGGGCGCGGGCAGGCGGGGGCCCCAGCAGCCGGTCAGGACTGCCCGGATCAGCGCGTTCGTACGGGCCGCCGCGACGGTCCACTCCGCGAGCCGCGGCAGACCGCCCTCGGCGAGCGCGCGGTCGGCGCCCGCCAGATACGCGTCCGTCTCACGCCGTACGAGCGCACGGGCCAGACCGTCCTTGGAGCCGAACTCGTTGTAGAGGGTCTGCCGCGAGACGCCGGCGACGGCGGCCACGTCGACCATCCGGACCGTGGACCAGGACCTGCGCTGCAGCGCGGTGTACGCCGCGTCGAGCAAGGACTCCCGTGCTGCGGGCATGGTCGCCTCCCCGTGCCGGGCCGCTATGGGGAGAGTTGACTCGCCCGCACGCACTGTCAAGAGGGCCGGAGGCAACCCGCCCGTCCCGTCGCCCACGGGGCCATGTGGTCCATGAGGTACACGATCGCTACTGTTCGACCATGCCCGACTACCACGATGATCTGCGTCTCGCCCATGTCCTCGCCGACGCCGCGGACCGCGCCACCATGGCCCGGTTCAAGGCCCTCGACCTCAAAGTCGAGACGAAGCCGGACATGACGCCGGTCAGCGAGGCGGACAAGGCCGCCGAGGAGCTGATCCGCGGACAGCTCCAGCGGGCGCGGCCGCGCGACGCGATCCTCGGCGAGGAGTACGGCGTCGAGGGCACGGGCCCGCGCCGCTGGGTGATCGACCCGATCGACGGCACCAAGAACTATGTGCGCGGCGTGCCGGTCTGGGCCACCCTGATCTCCCTGATGGAGGCCGGCGAGGGCGGCTACCAGCCGGTCGTCGGCGTGGTCTCGGCCCCCGCGCTCAACCGGCGCTGGTGGGCCGCGAAGGGCGGCGGTGCCTACACCGGCCGCAGCCTCACCTCGGCCACCCGGCTGCGGGTCTCGAAGGTGAGCCGGATCCAGGACGCCTCGTTCGCGTACTCCTCGCTGACCGGCTGGGAGCAGCGCGGGCAGCTCGACGGGTTCATGGAGCTGCAGCGAGCGGTGTGGCGCACGCGGGGATACGGCGATTTCTGGCCGTACATGATGGTCGCCGAAGGCTCCATCGACATCTGCGCCGAACCCGAGCTCTCCCTGTGGGACATGGCGGCCTGCGCGGCCGTGGTGGCCGAGGCGGGCGGCACGTTCACCGGCCTCGACGGGCAGCCGGGACCGCACAGCGGCAATGCCGCGGCCTCGAACGGGCTGCTCCACGACGAGCTGCTCGGATACCTGAACCAGCAGTACTGAAACACCGGCGACCAGCGGCATCGAGGCACCGGGCCGCCCTGCCGACGCACCCCGGTCGGCGGGTGTGCACCTCGCACGCCCTCAACTAGCCGCGCGCTCCCCCTTGTTGACCATCTCTTGACCTGCCACGCTGAGCCTACCCCCACATTGTGAACTTGTGAATCCATTCTCTAAGAGGGTGGGTTCACGACTAGGAGGTGGCTTCAGCCCATGCTCGTCCGTGACGCCATGAGCACGATGGTCCTGACCATCGGACCCGACCACACCCTCCGCCAGGCCGCGCGCCTGATGTCCGCACGCCATGTCGGCGCGGCCGTCGTCCTCGACGTCGACGCCGACGGGATCGGCATCCTGACCGAACGCGACATCCTCAACTCCCTCGGTGCCGGACAGAACCCGGATTTCGAGACCGCGGGACGCCACACCACCACCGACGTCGTCTACGCCGCACCCGCCTGGACCCTGGAGGACGCCGCCGAGGCGATGGCACACGGCGGCTTCCGGCATCTGATCGTGCTCGACGAGCGTGAGCCCGTGGGCATCGTGTCCGTGCGCGACATCATCCGCTGCTGGGCACCCAGCCGCCGGCACAGCACGCTGGCGAGCTAGCCCCGGCCTTGCCCCCCCTTGTCCCGGGCCCAACCGGGGGAAGGTTCCAAAGCACACCCATTTGGGGGCCGGGACCCTTGAACTGTTAGGGTTCTGGCCATGAGTGACCTCCTGAATCGACTGCGCGGACGCGGCTGGCGCATGACCGCCCAGCGGCGCGTCGTGGCCGAGGTCCTCGACGGCGACCACATGCATCTGACCGCCGACGAGGTGCACGCGCGTGCCGCCGCCCGGCTCCCGGAGATCTCCCGCGCCACCGTCTACAACACGCTCGGCGAGCTGGTCTCGCTCGGCGAGGTCCTCGAGGTCTCGACGGACCGCCGCGCCAAGCGGTACGACCCCAACGCCCACCGCCCGCACCAGCACCTGGTGTGCGCGCAGTGCGGCGCGATCCGTGACGTCCACCCGGCGGGCAACCCGCTGGCCGACCTCCCGGACGCGGAGCGCTTCGGCTTCACGATCTCCAACGTCGAGGTGACCTACCGGGGCATCTGCCCGGACTGCGCCGCCTGACCCTCACGGTCCGCGCATAAGCCCCCGCATCCGGGATGCGGGGGCTTTTCGCGTGCCCACCCGGCCGGGCACGCTCACACTCCCCTGCCACCGCGACCGTGCGCATGCCCCGTACAACCATCAAGTCCCCACCCCCTTCCAGAATCTGACGGACCGTCATATCGTCGTCGGCGGCCGAAACTCACCGTTGCACTCCGCAAGGCAGATTCCGCAAGGAGACCCCGTGGGAGACCCGCACCCGACCCCACCGCAGCAGCACGAGCACCAGCACCAGCCGCCCAAACTGCACGCCACCGACCTCACCCGCACCTTCGGACGCGGCCCGAAGCAGGTGAACGCGCTCGGTCCGGTCGATCTCGCCATCGCCCCGGGCGAGTTCACCTGCATCGTCGGACCGTCCGGCTGCGGAAAGTCCACGCTGCTCAGGATCGCCGCCGGGCTGCTCAGGCCCAGCGCGGGGACCCTTGAGATACGCACGTCGAGCCCGCGCCCCGCCGCGATGATCTTCCAGGACTACGGCATCTACGACTGGAAGACCGTCCTGGCCAACGTCCGCTTCGGACTCGACATCCAGCGCGTCCCCCGCAAGGAGGCCGACGCCCGCGCCCGCGACTGGCTGGTCCGCATGGGCCTCGCCGACTTCGCCGACGCCTACCCCGCGGCGCTCTCCGGCGGCATGCGCCAGCGCGTCGCGATCGCCCGCGCCCTCGCCGTCGAGCCGGAGATCCTGCTGATGGACGAGCCGTTCGCCGCGCTCGACGCCCAGCTGCGCACGATCCTCCAGGACGAGCTCCTGGAGCTCACCCAGACCACCCGCACCACGACCCTCTTCATCACCCACAGCCTGGAGGAGGCGATCGTGCTCGGCGACCGGGTCCTGGTGATGTCCGCGCGCCCCGGCCGCGTGATCGCCGAGCGGCGCCCGCCGTTCGAGCGGCCCCGCTCGGGAGCCGTCCGCGACACCCCTGAATTCACCGCCCTGAAGAGCGAGTTGTGGGAGCTCCTGCGCGGCGAGGTCCGTACGGAGGCGGTGCCGGCATGAGTCTCACCAAGAACACCAAGAACACCAAGAAGACCAAGACCACCAGGAGCCCCGGCAAGGAGACCGAGGGCATCCTCGTCCGCAAGCCGGGCCCGCAGGAGCTCCAGCCCGCCCGCACCCACCGGCGCCGGCGCACCTTGGAGATCTCGCTCGCCATCGCCGTGCCCGTCGCCCTCGTCCTGCTGTGGCAACTGGCCGCCGTGCAGGGCTGGATCGACGACCGCATCTATCCCGCCCCGCAGACGATCATCGAGGACGGCTGGGAGCGCGCCGCCGACGGAGAGCTGTGGCCGGACGTCTGGGCCACACTCAAACGCGTACTGGCCGGCTATGCGATCGGCACCGTCGCGGGCTATGTGCTCGGCCTCCTGATGGGCTCACTCTCCCTCGTACGCGCGGCACTCGAGCCCCTCCTCGACGCGCTCTACGTCGTACCGAAGCTGGCTCTGCTGCCCATCTTCCTCAACATGTTCGGGCTCGGCGAGGGACCGCAGATCGCGCTGGTCGCCGCGACCGTGTTCTTCTTCGTGTGGATCTCCACCATGGCCGCCGTGCTCGCCGTACCGGACGGCCACCGCGACGCCGGACAGGTCTTCGGCGCCTCGCCCTGGCAGATGTTCCGGCACGTCCTGCTGCCCGCCTCGCTGCCCGCGGTCCTGGTCGGCGCGCGGATCGCGGCCGGTGTCGCGGTCCTGGTGATCGTCGCCTCGGAGTCCATCGCCGCGTCCGACGGCCTCGGGCATCTGATCTTCGACTCGCGGGCGCTCTTCCAGAACGACGTGATGTTCGTCGGCATCGTCTGCGTCGCCGTGCTCGGCGTCGTCTTCTCCGAACTGGTCCGCATCGCCGGGCGGTTCCTCACCCCCTGGGCGCCACGCGACCGCGGCCGCGGCCAGTCCTGATCGAGTTTCCGCCCGTACGTACGGAGGCACTGCATGCACACCCGCAAGTCGATCCCCGCGCTGCTCCTGGCAGGTGCCCTGCTCGCGTCCACGGCCTGCGCCAAGGAGGACGACGCACCCGCGCAGTCCGCGAAACCCCGGGACATCAAGGCCGTCGAGGGCTGCGGCGAGAACGGCTGGACCGACCCGGCCGACCTAGCCGAGGACCGCAAGCCCGCCCGCTGCGACAAGGGCGCACCGGCCCCGCAGCCGCTGAAGAAGGAACGCAAGCTGGTCGTGGCGACCGGCACGCTGAGCGCGGAGTACGTGGCACCGCTCCAAGTGGCCGTGCAGAAGGGCGAGTTCAAGAAGGAAGGCCTCGATGTCGAGCTGAAGGTGCTGCCGACCCCGGACGCCCTGCCGCTGCTCGCCAAGGGCGATATCGACGCCCAGTGGGCCGCGCCCGAGGCGGCCGTGATGAACGGCATCAACGGCGGCTTCGACATCAAGTGGGTGGCCGGCAACTTCTCGCCCGACCCCAAGTCCAAGAGCGGCCTGTGGGTGCGGCTCAAGGACGGCGAGACCGCCACGAAGGTGCCGATGGCCGGCCGCAAGCTCGGCACGATGATCGGCAAGGGCTCGGTGATCGCGTACCCGATGAGCAAGGCGCTCACGCAGCACGGCGGCGGGCTCGACAAGGTGGACTTCCGCCAGCTGGGCTCGGCGGACGTCCTGACCGCCCTGGAGAACGGCGGCGTGGACTCGGCCTGGCTGCTCGACCCGGTGTGGCGGAAGGTCGACGGGAAGGACGAGTTCGCGTTCCTCGGCGGGCAACCGCTGGGTGAGCCCTTGGGCGGCGCTCTGTTCGGACCGAATCTGCTCACCGAGGACAAGGACGCCGGGGTGGCCTTCCTGCGCGCGTACGTCCGCACGATCAACACGTACTTCGCGGGCGACTACAAATCCGATCCGGCCTTCGTCACGGAGCTGGCGAAGCTCCTGAAGATCGACGAGGCGATCGTGAAGTCGACGCCGTCGCTGCGGATGGACTGGGAGCTGCGCAAGGGGACCACGGACCGGCTGCAGGACGCGTACGCGGAGGCCGGGGTCGCGGAGGGCGACCGGGTGCCGGAGGACAAGGCCGTGGACCGGTCCTTCTACGCGGAGGCGGTCGGGCACAAGAACTGAGCGGCAGGAGGCGGTCGGGCAAAAGAACTGAGCGGCACGACTGAGCACATGGAAGAGCGGCACGGCTGAGCACATGAAGAAGGCTCGGATCCTGAGGATCCCGGCCTTCTTCATTCAGTAGCGGGGACAGGATTTGAACCTGCGACCTCTGGGTTTTGA
>NZ_JAEIMH010000133.1:0-16562 GCF_016464295.1 Streptomyces sp. N35
CGACTTCGGCTGGGCGGCGGGCGCCGACCGCGCGGCAGCCGCGGGCTGCGCCGGCGGTGCGCCTGCGGTGGAACCGGGCCGCCCGGCAGCCGCGGGGAGCAGCTCGGCCGGGTCGACCGCGTGCAGGCGGGCGTAGGTGTCCTGCGGCTGGTCGACGAGCAGGATCCGGCCGCGGTGTTCGCCGAGCCAGGTGAAGTATCCGGTGCCCAGCGGGATCCACGTGGGCCGGCCCGTCTCCGGATCGAGACGGCCCAGGCGGGTGCGCTCGGGGGTTTCCGTCGTACATACGAGGTAGGCGCTGTCCCCGGCCGCGTGGAGTACGCAGGACTCATCGGCGGGTACGGGCGCGGTCCAGCGGATCCTGCCGGATGCGCGGTCGAGAAGCGCGTACGAGCTGCCGTTCTCGCCCGTGAAGGTGACCACTCCCGTGGGCAGCAGGGCCACGCCGCCGTAGACCGGATCGGGTGCCGGCGGCATCTCCCCGTGGCCGGCCGGCCGCTCCCAGCGGACCTTTCCGGTGGCGGTCTCCAGGGAGAGGATGCGGTAGTGCGAGGTGCTCGTCTCGCCGTCGGCATCGGCCTCGTCGGCGTTGGTGTGCACGAGCACGTGGCCGCCGCCGATGCCGATCACGGCGCCGTCGTCGCTGCTCATGTCGTCGGGTGTGGGATCCACGGAGCGCTGCCAGCCGACCTCGCCGTCCGCGAGCGCGAAGCGCACCCCGGCGACGTCGTTCCCCGCGCAGATCAGCCAGTCCTTCCCGTCCGCCGCACAGCTCGCGAACATCCCCGGCACATCGGCGCCGCCGCCTGTCCGCGACTGCCAGGCCCGGTACCCGGACGGCAGGTCGGCCGACTGCCGGGACGGCGGCTTCGCGTCGTCGTGCAGGAGCGTCCGTACGAGGAAGAAGGCCGCCACCACGGCGAGGACCAGGCCGACCACGCCGAGCACGCCCGCCAAGGGCAGCCGGTGGGCCCCGGACGGCGCAGGTGCCGCGGACCGTGCCCGGGGCGGCGGCGGAGCGCCGTGCAGAAGGGCGAGAAGCTCGGCGGGGGTGGGGCGGGCGTCCGGGGACTTGTCCAGGCACTGTTCGACGACGGGGCGCAACTCGTCCGGTACACCGTCCAGTCGGGGCGCGCCCTCGACCACACGGATCGCCGTCTCGTACGGGCTGTCGCCGTCGAACGGGCCGCTCCCCGTGGCGGCGTAGACCAGGACCGAGCCGAGCGAGAAGACATCGGCGGGCGGGCCCACCTCGCGCGGGTCGGCGAGCTGCTCGGGGGACATGTAGGGCGGGGTGCCCATGACCCGGCCGGTGTCGGTGAGGCGCTGGCCGTCATGGAAGACGGCCGCGCGTGAGATGCCGAAGTCGATGACGCGCGGACCGTCCTCGGCGAGCATCACATTGGCGGGCTTGAGGTCGCGGTGGACCACATCGGTGCGGTGCAGTTCGCGCAGCGCCTCGGCGAGACCGGTCGCGAGCTCGCGCAGCCGGTCGAGCGGCAGCGGACCGTGGCGGCGGACATGGGTGCCGAGGTTCTCACCGGGGATGAACAGCGTGGCCATCCACGGACGGTCCGCGTCCGGGTCGGCGTCGACCACGGGAGCCGTGAAGGCACCGCTGACGCGCCGGGCCGCCGCGAGTTCACGCCGGAAGCGGACACGGAACTCCTCGTCGTCGGCGTAGTGCGCGTGCACCACCTTGACGGCGAGTGGCCGGCCGGACGCCGAGCGCGCACGGTAGACGACGCCCATGCCTCCGGAGCCGAGCCGCTCCTCGACGGCATAGCCGCCGATCTACCGCGGATCGGAATCACGCAGCTCCATACGCCGTGCGCCGCCCCCTCGCCGCCCGCCCGCAGGTCACGCCCGGAAGGTGCTCCGCCCCGGCGCCGCGGGATCCCGCCCGTCGCCCCGCCTAGAACTGGATGTCGTTCAAAGTCCTCGCTATCGAGTCGAGGAAGCGCTGGATGTCGTCCGCCATTCCCGTGGACGCGAGGAAGAACCCGAAGAGGACCGCGACCACGGCCGGGCCTGCTTTGAGCGAGCCCCCGCGGATCAGCACCACAAGGATGATCGCCAACACGAGTACCGCTGAAAGCGAGAAGACCACAACTGATCACACCCTAGGTCGGTCCGCACTACCGCCCGGAGGCACACTCCCGCACACCCCCGCCAGAACCATCGTGCCACCAACAGGCCCTCCGTATGCGGCGGGTGACGCATCGTCGGCCACGGCTTTCGCGCCCCCGTACACCCCCGCCGCTCCCCCGCACACCCTTGGCGCACACCGGGGCCCGGCCCGGCGGGCGGGTGCCGGACGGACACACCATGGACACGTGAGCCAATTCCAGGGGCACATGACGGACTCAATTCGGCTTGATCGTTGCCATACGCACGCGACGTGTTCGCAGAGAATTCGAATTGTTGCCGTGCGCACAGCACTTGAGTGCGTGGAACGCGGGCGGCCCGCACTTTCACTCCGGATGGACATGACGACGCGGACGGGTAAATACCAATGAACCGGACATTCCACCAGAGTCGCCTGCGGCTGTTATGACCGGACTTACCCGGATTCAGTGGCGCATAAGGCTACGAGAGCTGAGTCACTATTCCGTGCCCGGATCTCTAAGTCGACTTCCCGGTAAGCGGGATACTCGTGGCGAATGGCGCTCATCACGTCTGTATTCACTGGAAGGGTTTTACGAAAACCATCCGCCGCCGCTAGGGTGCCTCAGATGTTCCACGCTGCCACTACCCCCGAAGGCGCAGTGCGGTCACAGCACCGGGCACCGCTCCCGCCGGCCCAGGAATCGGCATCCGGTGTGCCGAGCCCGCGCTCCCCCCAGGACGCTCCCCACCGTCCCGCCGCCCCCACCGCCGGACAGAAGCCCGCCAAACAGCGCGACGCGTTCTTCGACAACGCGAAGTACCTCGCGATCGTCCTGGTCGCCATGGGGCACTCATGGGAGCCCCTGACGGACGGGAGCCGCACGGCCGAAGCGCTGTACATGGTCGTCTACAGCTTCCATATGCCGGCCTTCATCATGATCTCCGGCTACTTCTCGCGCAGCTTCGACATGCGCCCCGACCGGCTGCGCCGGCTCGTGACCGGTGTGCTCGTACCGTTCGTGGTCTTCGAGGTCGCGTACAGCCTCTTCAAGCGGTGGGCGGACAACGACCCGTCGCATCCGATCAGCCTGCTCGACCCCTGGTACCTGACCTGGTTCCTCGTCGCGCTCTTCGTCTGGCGGCTGACCACCCCGCTGTGGAAGGCGATCCGCTGGCCGATCCCGGTCGCGCTCGCCATCGGCGCGCTCGCCTCGATCTCGCCCGACATCGGTGACGACCTGGATCTGCAGCGGGTCCTGCAGTTCCTGCCGTTCTTCGTGATCGGTCTGTCGCTCAAGCCCGAGCACTTCCAGCTGGTGCGCCGCCGTGAGGTGCGCATCCTGTCCGTGCCGGTCTTCGGCCTGGCCCTGCTCTTCGCCTACTGGGCCGCTCCGCGGATGACGTCGTCGTGGTTCTACCACCGCGACAGCGCCCAGGAGCTCGGCGCCCCGTGGTGGGCGGGCATCGTGATGACCTTCGCGCTCTTCGCCTGCTCGATGGTTCTGGTGGCCTGCTTCCTGGCCTGGGTGCCCCGGCGCCACATGTGGTTCACCGTGCTCGGCGCGGGAACCCTCTACGGCTACCTGCTGCACGGGTTCCTCACCAAGGGTTCGAGCTTCTGGGGCTGGTACGAGCCGGCCTGGCTGCACAAGCCGCTCGGCGAGGTCTTCGTGACCCTGGTCGCGGCCGCGGTCGTCACCCTGCTGTGCACGCCGCCGGTGCAGCGTATGTTCCGCTTCGCGATGGAGCCCGATATGAAGTGGGCCTTCAAGCGGGATGCGGCCGAGCTGGCGCGGGAGAGGACGAAGTCCGCGGCCAAGTAGCCGCGTACAGAAGCCCGCGGCCACATGCCGCGTACATACGGGAAGGGCGCCCACGATCCGTCGTGGGCGCCCTTCCCGTATGCCGGTGCCGGTTGCGTTTGCCGGAGCGTCACGCGCCCTTGAGGTGCCGCATCAGCTTCTCGAAGTCCGTCCAGCCCGCGAGGTCCGAGGGGTCGCCCGGCAGCGGGTAGTACAGCGCGGGCCGGGTCGCCGGGCCGAGCTCGACGGGGGCCGCGGCGAGGGGGGTGCGGCGGGCGCGGTCGCCGGGCATCGCGCGCACCTCGTCGGCGCCGAGCGCGAAGCCGGCGGGTACGGCCGGGGCCTCGAAGTACGGCGGTACGGCGAGGTCGCGGCGGGCCTTGCGGATCTGGGCGAGCAGCGACTGCAGGTGGTGGCGGGTGGCCAGGGTCTCCGCGATGGAGGGGAGCCGGTCGAGCGAGGGCTGCTCGTCGGCTCCGTATCCCGCGATGACGGTGATGTCCTCCTCGACGCCCGCCTTCGTGCGGCTGACCCGCATCGTGGCGAAGAACGCGTCGCCGACCGCGTACAGAAGCGTGGGTTCGGGAGCGCGCTCGTGGGCGAGATCGGTCAACTGCCGTAGCGACCAGGGGAGGTTGACGGGTTCGGCGGTGCCCCAGCCGGTCGGCGGCCCGCCGCGCAGCGCCTGGCAGACGGCTTCGAGCGCGCCGCCGAGCACGAGGCGGTCGTCGGCGGGGTGGACGGTGCGGAACTGCAGTGTGAGCTGGCGCTCCGCGGTGTCGGTGACGTCCTTGAAGACCTCGGGCACGGGCGTCGTGCCGTCCTCGCCGGGCACGGGCTGGAACAGGCCGCCCTGCCAGGCGAGCACCGCTCCGGAGAGCCCGTCGTAGTAGCCGCAGGCCTCGTCGCGGACGACCCAGCGCGAGGGCCAGCCGTCGAGCGCGGCGCGGACGGCCGGGGTGAGGCGGGCGCCGGGCGGGGTGACGATCTGCAGACCGATCCCGGCGGCCGCGGCCGCGCTCACCGCGGGGGACAGCCAGGCCGGCATCGGGACGGCGGGCCGGTCCTGGAAGACGACGGCGGCCTTGTCGGGGGGGGCGTCGGCCCCTCCCCCGGCGGCGTCCGAAGTCATCCGCACGCCCTCGGACTTGACGACGTCGAGCGAGCGCGCGGCCTCGGGCGGCCAGACCGCGCCGCCCACGAGGGAGGCGATACGGGAGACATAGGCGCCCGCGAGCCGTTCGGCCTCGGCGACACCCGTGGTGGCGCGGGCCTCGGTCCACCAGTACGGCACGGCGGGCTCCCGCACTCCGAGCAGCCGGGTCGCCTCGCCCGGAACCTGGACGAGCAGCGGCGCCTCCACGGAGACGAGCGGCCTGCCCTGCTCGTCACAGAGCCGCACCACGGCGCCGTCGTCGGCGGCCTGCACCAGCTGGTCGGGGCCGCCGGCGAGCAGTCCCGCGAGGACGCTCAGCGGGTCGGGCATCTGCTCGGTGAGGGCGATGACGTCCTTGGTCATGATCTTCCTTACTGGCGGCTGTGTCAGCCCGCGTGAACCGTCTGGATCAGCCTCGAAGCCTCGCCCCGCCGCACGAACACCCCGCGCCCGGACGGCTGTTGGGACGCGTATACGCCGGGGAAGAGCTGCCCCTCGCTGCGGTCACCGGTCATGACGAGCGCGGACGAGCCCGACTCGCGCAGCCCCTGCACCATCGGCTCGTACAGACCGCGCGAGGCACCGGCCACGCGGCGGGTCAGGACGAAGTGCAGGCCGATGTCGGCGGCCGAGGGGATGTACGGCAGGAACGGTGAGAGCGGCTGCTGGCCCGCGGTGGTCAGCACGTCGTAGTCGTCGACGAGGACGACGATCCGCGGGCCCGAGCCCCAGCTGCCGGGCTCGAGGTCCTCGGTGTCCTGGGTCTCGTCGGGCAGGCGCTTCTCCAGCTCGGTGGCGATGCCGTTCGAGAGGCCCGCGGCGAGCTTGGCGTTGTAGGCGTAGCCGCCGCGGTACTCCTCGGGGATCGCACCGCGCAGCCCGCGCCGGGGGTCGTACACGGCGAAGACCAGCTCGTCCTCGGTGTAGCGCTCCATCAGGCCTTCGGCGATCACGCGCAGGAGATTGGTCTTGCCGCACTCGCTGTCGCCCATCACGATCAGGTGCTGGTCGTGCTGGAAGAGGTCGAGCAGGACCGGCTTGAGCGCGGACTGGTCGAGCGCGATCGGGACACGCTTGGGCTCGGCGGCCGGGCCGGGGAGCAGTTCCTTGTCGAGCACATGGGGCAACACCCGTACGGGCTGGGCGACTTCACCCGTCCACGTGGCGCGTACGGTGCGGGCGGTGCGCTCGAGGACGGCGCCGAGCTCACCGGTACCGGAAAGCGAGTCCGTACGGGGCAGCGCGACCTGCGCGAAGAGCTTGGCGTCGGTGAGGACGCGGCCGGGCTCGTCCGGCGAGAGGGTCTCGGCGAGCTTGCGGTCGATGCTGGACTCGGTGGGGTCGTTGAGGCGCAGCTCGACGCGGGTGCCGAAGGTGGTCTGGGTGGCGATACGGACGTCGTTCCAGCGGAGCATGCCGGCCACGATGTGGATGCCGTAGCCTCCGCCGCGCTTCAGCAGATCCGTCACGGCGTCGTCGAGGTTCTCGAAGTCGTCGCGCAGGGCGCCGAAGCCGTCGATGAGCAGCACGATCTCGGTGGAGGCGAGTTCGGGGAGCCGGCCTGCCGCGCGCAGGTCGCGCAGCTGCTCCACGGAGTCGATGCCGTGCGCGCGGAACAGTTCCTCGCGCTGCTCCAGCATCGTGCGCACCTCGTCGACCGTACGGGCGGCCCGCTCGCGGTCGGCGCGGCCCGCGATCCCGCCGACGTGCGGCAGCCCGGACAGCGCCTGAAGGCCGCCGCCCACCAGGTCGAGGCCGTAGATGCCTACTTCCTGCGGGGTGTGGGTGAGCGCCAACGACAGAGCGAGGGAACGCAGCAGCGTGGTCTTGCCGGACTGCGGTCCGCCGATGACGGCCGCGTGGCCGCCCGCGACGGTGAGGTCCAGGATCCATTGGCCCTGCCACTGCTTGGCGGGGTCGTCGAGGATGCCGAGGGGGATCTGGAGCGGGCCGCGCCGGCCGCGCAGCTGCATACCGCGCGCGCCGACGTCCACGGGGCCCGCCACCTTGTCGAGGGCTACGGCTTCCGGGAGCGGCGGCAGCCAGATCTGGCGTACGGGATCGGTGGGCGCGTTCTCCAACTGTGAGACGAGGACGCCGAGTTCGGTCGGTCCGGTCTCGCGGCGGCGCATCTGCGGCTCGGCGGGCCCGGTGGAGTCCGCCTCGGCGAGGGTGTTGTACGCCTCGTACTCGAGGGCGAGCGGGCCGCTGTCCTCCTCGTCGCGGGCGACGGGACCGCGGTAGGCGCCGGAGACGTATGAGGCCTTGAACCGTTCGTACACCGACATGTCGACCTTGAGGTAGCCGAAACCGGGCAGCGGCGGGAGGTGGAAGGCGTCGGTGGTGTCGAGGACCGTACGGGACTCGTCCGGCGAGAAGGTGCGCAGACCCAGGCGGTACGAGAGGTACGTGTCGAGTCCCTTGAGCTTGCCGCCCTCGATGCGCTGCGACGAGAGCAGCAGGTGGACGCCGATGGAGCGGCCGATCCGGCCGATGGAGAGGAAGAGGTCGATGAAGTCGGGCTTGGCGGTGAGGAGTTCACCGAACTCGTCGATGACGACGAAGAGGTGCGGCAGCGGGTCGAGGTCGGGCCGCTTGGTGGCGCGCAGGGCCGCGTAGTCGCCGATGTCGGCGACATTGCCCGCGTCCTTCAGTACCTGCTGGCGGCGCTTGACCTCGCCGGCGAGCGAGGCGTGCACGCGCTCGACGAGCCCTGCCTGGTTCTCCAGGTTGGTGATCACGCCCGCGACGTGCGGCAGGGACGCGAACGGCGCGAAGGTCGCGCCGCCCTTGTAGTCGACGAGGACGAGCGAGAGGTCCTCGGGCGGGTGGGTGGCGACGAGCGCGAGGACGAGCGTGCGCAGGAGTTCGGACTTGCCGGAGCCGGTGGCGCCGACGCACAGGCCGTGCGGGCCCATGCCCAGTTCGGAGGACTCCTTGAGGTCGAGCAGGACCGGCTCGTGGGAGTCGCTGATGCCGATCGGAACGCGCAGGAAGGCGCGTTCGCCGCGCGGCGCCCAGAGCTTTTCGAGGTCGAGGCGGGCCACGTCGTCGATGCCGAGCAGTTCGGCGAAGTCGACGGGACCGGAGAGCGGGGCGTCCGCCATGGACTCGGCGGAGAGCCTGAGCGGCGCCAGCATCCGTGCGATGCCCTCGGCGCCCGGCACGGTGACCTCGTCGACGGTGCCGTGGGCGCTGATCGGCTCGGCCTCGCGCAGGTCCTCGATGACGACACGGTCCCCGTCGACGGTGATTCGGACCGAGACCTGGCCGGGCTCCTGGACCCGCTCGGCGAGCAGATGCAGCACGGAGACGCCCATGTCGCGCAGGCCCACCGCGTCGTCGGGGCGCGGGAGTTCGGCCGCGTCCTCGCCGTAGCCGTCGGAGACGACGAGCAGCCGGGAGCTCATGGACAGGGCGTCCTTGTCCGACAGTCCGCGGCGTACCTCGGCCGCGTACGAGGCGCGGCGGCGCAGTTCGTGGCCGATTTGGCGGGCCAGTTGGGAGGGCGAAGGCGCGATACGGCGGGCCGCGACCGGTCCGTCGAACTGCTCGCTGTCGAGCAGGTGCGGCAGCCACTTCGCCCACTCCCAGTCGCCGAGACGCTCCCCCGGAACCGCGAGCGCCATCGCCACGTCGTCGGGGGCGTGGGTCGCGGCGGCCTGGACGAGCAGGGCGCGGGCCACCCGCAGGGTGTCCTCGCGGGCGCCGACGACGCTGATGTTGCCGACGCGGTCGAGCGGGACGGTGAGCGGGAGTTCGGTGCCGGTGCGGAAGCGGTCCATCAGGGCGGACGCCTCGTTGAGCATGAACTTGTCGGGCGGGGTGAGCACCGAGGAACCCTGCTGCTGGATCTTCAGATCCCGTACGGGCATCTCGCCGGTGCCGACCCGTACCCGCAGGAAGTCGCCGTCCGTGCGGCGGCGCTCCCACAGCCGGGCCGGGTCGCGCACGATGTCGTAGAGCGCGGAGGGCGGCGGGTTGAGGATGCCGGCGCGTTCGCGGCGCCGCTTCTCCTCCCCCGACAATTCCTCGCGCAGCTCCTCCAGGTATTCGAGGTAGGCCTCGCGCTGGGTGCGGCGGGTGCGCTGGGCCTTGCCCTTCTGGGAGAAGACGAGCACCACCGAACCGATGATGGTGACGATCAGGATCAGCGCGCCGATCGCCGCGAACGCGCCGTTGCTGCGCAGGACCGTCATCATCACGACCGACGACATGACGCCCGCGACCGGAAGCAGCGAGGTCGCGATGTTGCCGCCCTTGCCGTCGGGCAGGTTCGGCGGCGCCTCGATCACGCGCGCCTCGGACGCGGCGGTCGGCCTGGTGGTGCGGGCCGGGCGGTGGATCAGTCGGGTGCTCATCGGCTTCTCTTCGTACGACGGCTCAGCGGCGCTTCTGCGACAGCTGGAACACCTCGGCGGCGAGGCGGGTCGCGGCGGTCCTGGTCGGCTGGGCGAGCAGTTCGGTGCGGATCGCGCCGCCGGACGCCAAGTGCCGGTCGTACGGCAGGACTTGAACGCCCGCCCCGGTCGACTTCAGCTTCTCGGTGGCCTTCGCGAGGTCGAGCCCGCTGTGCGGCACCATCTCGGTGAGCACCACGACCGTGCCCTCGATCATGTGCCGCGGCAGGCTCTGCATCCACTGCAGTACGGAGTACGTGGACGTGACGCCCTCGAGCGTCGCGGGCGCGACCAGGATCCGGGCCTGGGCCGCTGACAGGGCGGTACGGGCGACCTCGGCGGGCAGCGTCTCGCAGTCGACGACCGTGATCCCGAAGTAGCGGCGCAGCGAGACCATGACCTTCTCGTACGCCTTGAGGTCGAGCATCGCGCCGATCTGGCCCTGGCTGCCGGGCAGCAGCCAGGCGTTGTCGGGGAGCTGGACCAGGTAACCGGTGACGTCGAGCAGCGACATCTGCGGGACGACGATCGAGGCGAGGTCGCCCGTGGTCCAGCGCAGCGCCTCGGCGCCGACGCGCAGCGGCAGGGTGCCGAGCGCGGGGTCGGCCTCGACGAGCAGGACCGGGTCGTGGCGGTAGTGCGCGTAGGTGGTGCCGAGCAGGGCGGAGACCGTGGACTTGCCGGCGCCGCCGCGGATCGAGGTGACGGCGATCTGACGGCCGGTGGTGACCGGGGCCTGGAGCAGCTCGCCGAGCCTGGACGCCTCGGCCACCTCACGCGCGGCGCTCGACGAGACGGTCCTGCGGACGGCCCGCAGCGCACGGGTCGCGAAGGGTTCCCCGTGCCGGGGCTTGCGGCGGGCGGCGGCGAGGTCGCGGTCGAGGACCTGGCGGGAGTCGGGCGTGTGGGCCGGGCCGCGGGTGTACGGGGAGGGGGGCTGCTGGGCGTAGGCGTGCTGGACGGACGGGGCGGGGGGCGCGGTGCCGGCGGCTGTCGGCGAGACGGAGGGGGCGGGCTGGGCCGGCGGGGCGGGCTGGGCCTGCTGCGGGGGCGGCTGGGCGGGCGGGGCGGGGGGCGGCGCCTGTGGGGGGGGCGGGGGGGGCGGGTGTGTCGGGTGCGGTGCCTGGGCCTGGGCCGGTGCCTGAGCCTGGGCCGGTGCCTGAGCCTGGGCCGGTGCCTGTGCCTGGGCCGGAGCCGGTGCCTGGCCCTCCGTACCCCTGAGGTCGCGCAGCACATCGCCCTGCCAGTTGCCGCCGTTCGGCATGTCCGTGCTCACTTCCCTGCGCCCCGTTCCCCTTGGAGTCTCTGCGGCCCTGATCAGAACTTGTCGAGTCAGAACTTGTCGAGTCAGAACTTGTCGAGCAGCTGCCCGTACACACCGAACGCGCCCACCGCGAGCGGGAAGAGCCCGATCACGCCGATGGACTCGATCAGATCGGCCATCCTGCGCAGCCGGACCACCACATGCTCGGGCGGCTGTACGGCAAGGACGAGCAGCGGCAGCACGGCGGCCGCGCCCAGCACGGCGAGCGGACCGATGCCCTCGGCATGCGCCATCCACAGCATCACCAGGCGTACGACGAGGAAGCCGGCCGCCACGAACAGCGCCACGACCTCCGCCACCAGCGGAAAGGCCCGCGCCCGCGAAAGCAGCACCACGGCGGTGAGCGCGGTGAGCAGGACCGTCCACACGGTGGGCGGTGCCGAGGTCAGCAGGAAGCCGGCGGCCGTCGCGGAGAGCGCGGTGACGATCGTGGCGAGCGCGAGGCCGCGGTGGGTGGCGGCGAGCGCACCGGCCACCTGGTGACGGCTGACCGACGCGCCACCGGAGCGGCGATCGTCGAGGCCCGTCAGACCGGAGGCCATCAGCGCGAGCCGCGGCAGCATGCCGAGCAGCACCACACTGAGCACGGCCATCACGGCACCGAGCCGGGCCGGGTCGTCCTGGACGGCGGCGGCCACTTCCCAGATCAGCGTGTACGCGGCCGTGGCGGCCGCTCCGATCAGACCGCCGCGGCCGAGCGGCGAGAAGAAGCCGAGCAGCAGCTGGGTCAGGACGAGCGCACCGCCGACCGCCGCCGTACGCACCTGGCCCGACCAGGCATGCGCGTCGGCCGCCGTCCACGCGGCGAGCAGTCCGAGCACTCCGGAGGTGAGCAGCAGCGCGGTGGCCAGTCCTCGGTTGCCGGGCCCGAGCTTCGCGACGAGCGCGCCCGCGGCGGCGAGGAGCAGGGTGGCCACGATGAGCGTGGTCGCGACGGACGCGAGCGAGAACTCGGCCCGTGCGAGGACCGCCGCGATCACCGTGAAGACGACGGTGGTGACGCCGGCGCTGACCCTGCGTGCCGCGGGCCGCCAGCGCCAGGCGCGCAGATCCAGATCGTCGGCGACCTCGTCGGTCACGTCGTGGACGACAGGCGCGGGCGGCGCCGCGTGGGCGCGTACGAGACGGAGGACCGCACCGTCGGCGACCTCGGCCGAGGAGAGCGTGCTCTCGTGCGGCAGGACGGCGCCGTCCGAAGTGATCAGCTGCCGGGTCATCGGCCGCGAGGCGGCCCGGTCGTCGAGCAACTGCAGGATGTCGGGGAGCAGTTGCCCTATGGGCGTGTCCGACGGCAGAACGATGTCCGCCCGCCGGCGCTCGCCGACGAGGGTCACTCGGCTGAGTTGCGCTCGGGAACTCGTTGCAGTGCTCACCACTTACCGGAACCTATCATCGCGAAGTCGAGGCGGACGGTGGGTTGTTGCCGTACCCGTTGATGGGCATTCGCCCGAAATGCCAGGCTTGCTGGGTGGCATCGAGACCGACGAGCTTCTCCTGTTTCTGCTGCTGCTTGCGCTGCTCGTCCTTCTGCTTCTCCATCATGTTCTGCACGAAGGACCAGCCGACACAGCCGGCGCACAGGACGGCGGCGATGGCGATCCCGGCGAACACCTTGCCGAGCCGCTCGTCGGCGCTGCGCCGGGCGCGCTGCGCACCGAAGAGCAGGGCGTCGCGCAGCCTGCGCCGGCGTACCGACACCGACTCCAGCAACTGGCTGTCGTAATCCCGCGCCATGACTCTCTTCGCCTCAGTCGTCCTCGTGAGCCGGTCAGTCGTCCTGGGCGAGCCCGAGGAGCTCCCGCATCTTCGCGTACTTGCGGGCGAGCCGCTCCTGGGTCGCCCGGTCGAGGACGGCCCTGCGTGCCGGATCGCAATTGTGCGCAAGATCGGCCGTCTTGACGAGGAGTGCGCCCGGGGTCGCGAGAATACGCGCCGCGTACGCCTGCGCCTCCTCGCCCTCGCGTTTGGTGAGCGCGCGCACCACGGCCTTGGTGGCGGGGGTGAGGGCGGCCGCCTCGAGCCACTCCTCGGTCAGGGCGTGGTCCTCGATCGCGTCGTGCAGCCATGCGGCGGCGATCAGCTCGTCGCTGCCACCCCTGGCCCGGGTGCCGTCGGCGACAGCCTGCAGATGCTCGACGTACGGCCGCCCGGCCTTGTCGGTCTGCGCCGCGTGCGCACGGCGCGCGACGGCCTCGACCTCGTCGAGGCTCATGAGCGGCTGCTGCTCGTCCGGCATGACGTTCCCCCTTGGCTTTGCCTCCGCAACATAAGGCATGGGTGAGGGGGAGGTACAGCCAGGTGCGCCTAGCCGGCCAGCGGATCACCGAAGAACACCGCGGAGATGATGAGGAACCCGAACCAAAGCGGCGGAATCAGTCCGACATAGGACAACGGCCGCTTGTGGAGCGGTACGCCGGCCGGCATCTGCGGTCCGTGCTGCCCGGGGACGGGCGGCTGCAGGGACTTGAGCTTGCGCCGGGTGAAGAGGTTCGACAGCAGGGTGAACGGGGTGAAGAAGAACAGCGAGAATGGACTCCACCAGCCCTGCCACAGCGTCTTCCCGGTCATCTCGCGGTAGACGGCCTCGCCACAGGTGGCACACATGAGGCCGTCGAGCTTCTGGAACCGCATGAGGATGAGCAGGCCCTGGTGGGCGCGGAACGTGACGTTCGCGGCGGGCGCGCCACCACAGAACCGGCAACCGGTGGGCGCGGCCTGCTGGTTGGGGTGACCCCACTGAGGGTGCGCCCACTGCCCCTGAGCCGGGACGGCGCCCTGCTGGGGGTACGGCGCCTGCTGGGCGTACGGGTTGGGCTGCTGGTTTCCGTACGGGTTCTGCTGCTGTCCGGCGTACGGGTCGGCCTGCTGTCCGGCGTACGGGTTCTGCTGCGCGTACGGATTCTGCTGCGGTGGCGGAGTGGTCACCGGGGTCCCCCTGCTTGGTGCTTGGTGCTTGGTGCTTGGTGCTGCGCGGCGGGTGGTGTGCGCTGCCGCGTGGTCGTTCGCAGGGGTATGCCTATCAGGCTGACCGTTGCTTATGCAACGGCTACTTGTCGGTACTCGCATGCCACGCGAGCAGCGAAACGGCCACCGCGTCCAACGTCCCGTCGCCTGCCGCCTTCGCGATGGTTCCATCGCTGAACCGCTCGCCCCTCATGACAGCGGTTGCCGCCCGTACGGCGTCGGCGGGCGGGAGTTGGCCGCCTGCGGGGACCTTCGGCACGGGGTGATCCATCCAGTAGTGGGCGGGCGTGACGGCACCGACCCCCACGAGGGCCGAGGTCAGCCGCCTCAGCGCCGGGCGGTAGTCCGGGTACCCGATCATGACCACTCCGCCGGGCCGTTTCCCTCCCCCGACCCACTCGACCTTCCGGTCCTCGTCCGTGAGCGACTCCGCCGCCTCGGCCAACTCCCGCCAGGCCGCTTCGTCTTCCCGCTTCAGCTGCCCGAGCAGCAGTCGGTCCTCGGCATCGGGGCAAACGGCGAGCTCCTGCACCTCACGCAGACCCGCCGCGGTCGTGAGGGACACCTCAACGAGCCTGTTGTCGTACTCGGTGTCCGCCTTGAGTAGCTCGGCGAGCGCGGCCATCGGTGCGATCCCTCGCCCCGCGGCGGCATCCAGCTTCGCCGTCCAGAACGCACCCCGGCTCACAGCCTCGTCCCCTCGCACGGGCCGCACGACCCAACCGGCAGCCCGGTCCTCGTCGTTGAACCACAGGTATCCCTGCACGGTGCCCTTCTTGTCGGTCACCGTGACGTACTGGACGGACCTCAGAGTGCCGGCGGCGTAGGGCATGGGCCGGTTCTCCTAGGCCTGGGCGGCGAGTTCCTTGAGGGCGGCGAGGGTCGGGGCCTCCGACAGAGACCCGGACTGCACGCGGCTGCTCGCGGACGGATCCGAATCCCGCACCATCTCGGCGAGCGCCTCCGTCGGGGCGAGGCCCTTGGCCTTGGCGTCATGCAGCTTGGTGGCCCAGATGAAGCCCAAGTTGAAGGCCTCGTCCCCGCCGGCCGGACGGACCGTCCAGCCTGCCGCGTCGTCCTCGTCATTCGCCCATACGTAGCCGATCACGGCGCCCGCGGCATTCACGATCACCAGGTACTGGACGGGCTTGTCCGTACGGCGTGCATAGCGCGGCGGACCGCCCTCCACCCGGTTGAAGTGGAGGTCCTCGGTCATGCGCGGTGAGACGCGTCGTTCGTTGCTCATGCGTGGTGCCTCTCTCCGCTACTTCCTGGGCAGGACTTCGCCATAGACCTGCACCTGGCCATTCTCCACGAAGACCCGGGTCACCCGGTATTCCGTGCCGCGGCCCAGGAGCAGCTCACGCTCGCCCATGCCGAACGCACTCGCCTTCTCCACCCAGAGGGCGGGCGTCCCCTCCGGCACCCGCAGATGCAGGACGGCGTCCATATCCTTGAAGGCGTCGACGGGATGGTTGCCCAGCGAGGTCGACATGTAGGCCGGGTCGCCGTAGGTCTCACCCAGCATGTCGTACGGCGAGTCGAGGTCGAGGTGACCGATACCGGTGCCGCGGACCACCATGACGTCCTCGGGGACGACCCGCCCAGCCAGCGCCGCGTCGGTCTCGGCGATGTTGCGCCGTACGTACGGGCTGTCCATGGCGTCGTTGCCGCGGAGGTAGCCGTTCATCTCCTTGTAGGTCGCCCAGCCCTCGGACGTGGGCGGCGGCGCGTTCTTGCCGTGCTCCAGCGTGTAGTCATGGACGGCGTCGAACTGCGAGCTCGGCAGGTTCTCGGTGTAGTGGTTCCAGTACGCCTGGCCGTACTGGATCGCGTCGGTGTCGTTGAGGAACGGGACCGTCCCGTCGCTGACTTCGGCGAGAGCGATCCTGTGCTTCTCCGCCGGGGAGAGGTTCTGCCACTCCTCGGGGGTGACGTGCGGCTTGTACTCGAAGGTGCCGCCCGCATCGGGCCCGTGACCGGCCGGCGCCCCCGCCTCGTCCGCCGCGTGGGCCGCATCGTCGACCGAACCGGAATCGGCACCGCTCGGGTCCGACCCGTGCACCGCGTCGTCACCGTGTCCCGCGACGTCATCGCCGTGACCCGCGGCATCGTCACCGTGCGCAACCCCGTCGTCGGCGTGCCCGGCCGCATCGTCCCCGGCATGCGCACCGTCGTCCCCATGGGACACCGGACCCGCCGGTGGACCGTCGTGGCCCGGGCCGTGCGGCCCGGAGGGCGGGAGGTCGTGGCCGCCGGTGGACGGGCCGGGGACCGTGTTGTCCGTGACGCTCGCGCCCGGGACGTGCGTCGCCGGACCTGCGTTCGGAGTGTGGGTGGCCGTACCGGCGGGGACCTCGTTGGTCGCGCCGCCCGGGACGTGATCCGTGGCGGAGCCGGACGGGATGTGGTCCAGGGAGCCGACGGGCGGGACCGAGTCGCCTGCGTGGACTCCCGCCAGTACCGGCTGGACCGGCGTCTGGGCCGGGACGGACTCCGCCTTCACCGGAGTCGGGTCCACCGCACCGTTCGGCGAGATCAGCGAACCGTCGGGCTCCATCACGCGGCCGTCCGGCAGCGCGACCGAGTTGTGCGAGACCGTCGTCCAGCCCTCGGGGAGCTTGAGTGCCCCCGTGGGCGTGGGGAGCGCGCCTTCCGGAATCGCCGCGCCCTCGGGGAGCGTGAACGAACCGTCGGGCATACGGAGCGAACCCTCGGGGAGCCGGACCATCGTGTCGGGCAGGGGCGGGATGTCGATGTTGCCGACGCCCTTCAACCCGGCCATCACATCACCGAGCTTCGACAAG
>NZ_JAEIMH010000134.1:0-16236 GCF_016464295.1 Streptomyces sp. N35
TCGTGCCCGCCTCCCACAGCCGGGGGGGCGGCTGATCGGGCCCGGGCGGCGCGGAGTTGGGGGCGGCGGGCGCCCGGCCCGCGAGCGGTGCCGCTTCGGCGGCCCGGCGGGCCAGGGCCGCGGCGCGGGCGAGCCCGGGGCTGTCGGCACGGTCGCCGAACAGGGACCGGTACACGCGGTCGACGGACCGTACGCGCGCCGCGAGCACGGTCTCGGGGGACGCTGTCTCCCACGCCCCGTCGACGTACCGCGCGACCATCTGCGGCGCGAAGCTGTAGAACGTCGCCGTCACCAGTTCCTTGCCCGCAGGACCGAGCGGAGCCGCGCGCCAGGCGAAGTAACTCGGCCACCGCTCATCGGTCTTGAAGCCCAGCGCGGCCGCCTCCTCGAAGGCTTCGGGCGCGTAGTAGAGGATGGCGTGCAGGGGCTCGGTCAGGTGCCACAGCTGGCGTACACGGCTGAGCGCGATCTCTTCGGACACGGTTCCCCCGGGGTACGTGGTGGCCGGCTCCGACGGCCGGACACGTCAGACCGTAACGAAGGCAACGCGGCGGATGAACATCCGCGAGGCCCCGCTACGACCCCAGGATCGTCGTCAGGAACTCCCCGGTCCACCCCAGCAACTCCCGCCCGAGCAGCGGCTTTCCGCCGACCTTCGCCGTCTTCGGGCGCGGTACGAGGATCTGGTGCGTGGTCGGTTTGATGAGCGTGCCCGGGTAGAGGCGCTTGAGGCGCAGCTCCTGTGATTCGCGCAGCTCCACGGGCGCGAAGCGGATGTTGGTGCCCTGGAGCACGATCTCGCCGACGCCGCAGGCGCGGGCCAGCATCCGCAGTCCGGCGACAAGGAGGAGGTTCTCGACCGGTTCGGGCAACTTGCCGTAGCGGTCGGTGAGTTCCTCCCGTACCGCCTTGATGTCCTCTTCCGAGTTGGCGGAGGCGATGGCGCGGTACGCCTGGAGCCTGAGCCGCTCCCCCGGCGCGTAGTCGTGCGGGACGTGCGCGTCGACCGGCAGCTCGATCTTGACCTCGAGCGGCGCCTCTTCCTCGATCTCGCCGGTCTCCAGCTGCCGGCGGTAGTCCGCGACGGCCTCGCCGACCATGCGTACGTAGAGGTCGAAGCCGACGCCCGCGATGTGACCGGACTGCTCGCCGCCGAGCAGATTGCCCGCGCCGCGGATCTCCAGGTCCTTCATCGCCACGTACATGCCCGCGCCCATCTCCGTGTGCTGGGCGATGGTGGCGAGACGTTCGTGCGCGGTCTCGGTCAGCGGCTTCTCCGGCGGGTACAGGAAGTACGCGTAACCGCGGTCGCGGCCCCGGCCGACGCGGCCGCGCAGCTGGTGGAGCTGGGAGAGGCCGAAGTTGTCGCCGCGCTCCACGATCAGGGTGTTCGCGTTGGAGATGTCGATGCCGGACTCGACGATCGTGGTCGAGACGAGCACGTCGAACTTCTTCTCCCAGAAGTCGACGACGACCTGTTCGAGTGCCGTCTCCGACATCTGGCCGTGCGCGGTGGCGATCCGGGCCTCCGGCACGATCTCGCGCAGCCGGGCGGCCGCGCGGTCGATGGACTCGACGCGGTTGTGGATGTAGAAGACCTGGCCCTCGCGCAGGAGTTCACGGCGGATGGCCGCGCCGATCTGCTTCTCCTCGTACGGCCCGACGAAGGTCAGGACCGGGTGGCGCTCCTCGGGCGGGGTGGTGATGGTCGACATCTCGCGGATGCCGGTGACCGCCATTTCGAGCGTACGGGGAATCGGCGTCGCGGACATCGTCAGGACGTCGACGTTGGCCCGGAGCTTCTTCAGCTGCTCCTTGTGCTCGACGCCGAAGCGCTGCTCCTCGTCGACGATGACCAGGCCCAGGTCCTTGAACTTGGTCTCCGAGGAGAACAGGCGGTGCGTACCGATGACGACGTCCACCGAGCCCTCGCGCAGCCCTTCGAGCGTCGCCTTGGCCTCGGTGTCGCTCTGGAATCGGCTCAACGCCCGTACCTTGACCGGGAATTGGGAGTAGCGCTCGGAGAACGTGCCGAAGTGCTGCTGCACGAGGAGGGTGGTGGGCACGAGGACGGCGACCTGCTTGCCGTCCTGGACGGCCTTGAAGGCGGCGCGCACCGCGATCTCGGTCTTGCCGTAGCCGACGTCGCCGCAGATCAGGCGGTCCATCGGGACCGACTTCTCCATGTCCTCCTTGACCTCGGCGATGGTGGTGAGCTGGTCGGGCGTCTCCGCGTACGGGAACGCGTCCTCCAGCTCGCGCTGCCAGGGGGTGTCCGGGCCGAAGACATGGCCGGGGGCCGCCATACGCGCGCTGTAGAGCCTGATCAGGTCGGCGGCGATCTCCTTGACCGCCTTCTTCGCGCGCGCCTTGGTCTTGGTCCAGTCCGCGCCGCCGAGCCGGTGCAGCGTGGGGGCCTCGCCGCCCACGTACTTGGTGATCTGCTCCAGCTGGTCGGTGGGGATGTACAGGCGGTCGCCGGGCTGGCCGCGCTTGGCGGGCGCGTACTCGACGACGAGGTACTCGCGAGTCGCGCCCTGGACGGTGCGCTGGACCATCTCGATGTAGCGGCCGACACCGTGCTGCTCGTGGACGATGTAGTCGCCCGGCTCCAGGGTCAGCGGGTCGATGGCCTTGCGGCGGCGGGCCGGCATCCGGGCGCCGTCCTTGCCGGCCGCCTTCTGGCCGGTCAGGTCGGTCTCGGTGAGGACCGCCAGCTTGAGGTTCGGGTCGACGAAGCCGTAGTCGATCGAGCCGCAGGAGACGTGGACCACGGACGGGACCAGGTCGGCTTTGGCGGCGAGGTCCTTGTCGAGGCGGGCCGCGATGCCCTCGCTGCTCAGGACCTCGGCGGTACGGGTGGCGGGGCCGTGGGCCTCGGTGACGAAGACCGTGCGCCAGCCGTCGGCGTTCCACTGCTTGGCGTCCGCGAGGGCGCGGGCGGTGTCGCCGCGGTAGGTCTCGGGGGCGTGCATGCCGAGCTTGAGGGTGTCGCTGCCGCCCGGCGCGTCAGCGTCATCTGCGAACGTCTCATCGGCGGCGAACGGCGAGACCGACCACCACATCATGTCCAGCTCGCGCGCCCGCTCCCGTACGTCCGCGATGCCCCGCAGGGAGGCCGCGCCCACGTCGATCGGGGCCTCGCCGCCGCCGGCCGTCGCGGCCCAGCTGGCCTGCAGGAACTCCTGGCTGGTGGCCACCAGGTCGGTGGCGCGGGTACGCACCCGCTCGGGGTCGCAGACGACGGCCATGGAGTCCTTGGGCAGGACGTCGATCAGCAGCTCCATGTCGTCGACGAGCACCGGCGCGAGGGACTCCATGCCCTCGACCGCGATGCCCTCGGCGATCTTGCCGAGCAGCTCACCGAGCTCCGGGTGCCGCTCGGCGAGCTCGGCCGCTCTCGCGCGTACGTCGGCGGTGAGCAGCAGCTCACGGCAGGGCGGGGCCCACAGACCGTGCTCGGCGATCTCCAGGGAACGCTGGTCGGCGACCTTGAAGTAACGGATCTCCTCGACGTCGTCGCCCCAGAACTCGATCCGGAGCGGGTGCTCCTCGGTCGGCGGGAAGACGTCCAGGATGCCGCCGCGTACGGCGAACTCGCCGCGCTTCTCGACCAGCTCGACCCGTGCGTACGCGGCCGCGGCGAGCGCCTCGACGATCTCGTTCAGGTCGGCGGTCTGGTTCTGCTTGAGGCTGACGGGCTCCAGGTCGCCGAGGCCCTTGACCTGCGGCTGCAGTACGGAGCGGATCGGCGCGACGATCACGGAGACCCGGCCGGTCTCCGGGTCGGCGCCGGCCGTGGGGTGCGCGAGCCTCCTGAGGACCGCGAGGCGGCGGCCGACGGTGTCGCTGCGGGGGCTGAGGCGCTCGTGCGGGAGCGTCTCCCAGGACGGGTACTCGGCGATCCCGGTCTCCGGGAGCAGGGACCTGAGGGCGGCGGCCAGATCCTCGGCCTCGCGCCCGGTGGCGGTCACGGCGAGGACGGTACGGCCGGTCTCGCGGGCGAGCGCGGCGATCGCGAAGGGGCGGGCGGCGGGCGGGCCGACCAGGTCGACATGCATCCGGCGGCTGTCCCGCGCGGCCGCGACGGCTTCGACGAGGGCGGTGTCTTCGGCTACGGCGTCGAGCAGACCGTGCAGGCTCATGAAGGGTTTCCCGTCCGGATGGTCAGTTCTCGGGCAACGCGAACGCCCGGCTTCGCGCGGAAGGCGGGCCGGGGATGGGTCCAGGGTACGCCTGCGGGGGTGGGTGTGCTCCGGGGTTCCGGGTGGGGGGCCCGCAGGCCGGAGCCGGTCGCTGGGCGGGGGGCCGCAGGCCGGACGCGGCCGCCGGGTGGGGTCGGCCCCGCACGCCGGAGGCGCTCACCACCTCCCCGCCGCGAACGCGCGTCCGTATCGTGTTCGAATTGGCGTCACCGGGGGCATCTCCCCCGGCACCCGCCGACCGCTTCGAACCCGAGCGCCCCCGAAGGACCCCGCATGCGCACCGCCGCCGTCCCGTCCGCCGCGTCCGTCGCCTCCGTCAAGGGCGAGGACGAGGCCGCCGCGTCGCCTGGCGCCCTCAAGGCCGAGGGGCGGGCGCGCGGCCCCTGGGATCTGGCGCCCTGGGGGCTGGCGGGCCTGCTGTTCCTCGCGTACACCACCGTCTCCGTGCTGCGCTGGGAGAAGTTCGGGACGCGGTCGTGGGATCTGGGGATCTTCGAGCAGGCGATACGGGGATACGCGCACCTGCAGGCGCCGATCGCCGATCTGAAGGGGCCGGGCGCGCACATCCTCGGCGACCACTTCAGCCCGGTCACGGCCCTGATCGCTCCCTTCTACCGGCTGTTTCCGGGGCCGGTGACGCTGCTCGTCGCGCAGGCCGCGCTGTTCGCCCTGTCCGTGGTGCCGGTGACGCGGGCGGCGGGGCGGCTGCTCGGGCGCGGCGGCGGGCTCTGTCTGGGGCTTGCCTACGGTCTGTCGTGGGGGCTGCAGCGGGCCGTCGACTTCGACTTCCATGAGATCGCCTTCGCCGTACCGCTGATCGCCTTCGCCCTGGAGGCGCTGCTCGCCGAGCGCTGGCGGGCCGCGCTGCTGTGGGCGCTGCCGCTGGTGCTCGTCAAGGAGGACCTGGGGCTGACGCTGATGGCGATCGCGCTGGTCGTGGCCTGGCGCGCGCACCGCCGAGCGAAGACCGGCGGCGAAGCCGCCGACGCGGGCGGGGGCCTGTCGAGCGCGGGCGGGGGCCTGACGAGCGCGGGCGAGGGCCTGACGAGCGCAGGCAACGGCTCCCGCCGCGAGGGCCCGCAAGGTCCCGGCGACGCCGATGCCGCAGCAGCCCGCCGCGCCCTCCCGTACGCCTACGCCGTGGCCGCCTTCGGGGCCATCGCCGCCCTGCTGGTCTTCGTCTGGATCATCCCCGCGTTCAACACCGTCGGCAGCTACGAGTACTGGAACCGCGTCGACAGCGGGTTCCCCGACCCGTTCGCCGGGTTCGACGTCAAACTGCGCACGCTGGCCTGGCTGTTGCTGCCCACGGGTCTGTTCGCCCTGCGCTCCCCGCTCGTCCTGATCGTCCTGCCCACCCTGGGCTGGCGCTTCTTCTCCTCGGACGACTCGTACTGGGGCACGGACTGGCACTACAGCGCCGTACTCATGCCGGTGGTCGTCCTCGCCGCCGCCGACGGGATCGCCCGGGCCCGCCGCCGCCGCGGGGGCCCCCGGGCGGGCCACCCCGCGGGCCCGGCCCCCCCCCCCGCCCCCGCCGGGGGGCCCGCCGGCCCCCCCGGCGGCGGCCCCCGCCCGTGGCTGACCAAGCTCGCGGCCCAGGCACCCCTCGCGGCCGCCGCGGTGGCGCTCGCCCTGACCGTCTCGCTGCCGCTGGGCACGCTCACCGACCCCGCGGTCTACCGCGTGCCCGCCGCCGCACGCCAGGCGGACGCGCTGCTCGACCGCATCCCCGACGGAGCCACCGTCGAGGCGAACATCGGGCCCATCAGCCGGCTCACCAGCCGCTGCCGGGTGCTGTGGATCGGCAACTCCCGGGGAGTGACGCCGGATTACCTCGCCCTGGACAACCGGTCCGGTCGCTACGCCGATCCTGTGGCGCATGCGCGGCGGCTGCACCCCGACGCCCGGTTCGCCCCGTGGGGCTCGGCGGGTGGGTTCGTGGTGCTGAAGCGGGTCACCTGAACCCCGGGCACGAACCCCTGAAATCAGCCCGGGCCCGGGGGGCCAGGGGGGGGGTGCGCCCCGGGGCCGGATCTCTACCGTAGCCGTCGCCCCAGGAGCGCGAGGGCCCGGTGGGCTACTCGGTCGCGATGGCGTTCAGGACGTTCATCCGGCCCGCGCGGAACGCCGGGATCAGCGCCGCGAGCAGGCCCACGCAGGCCGAGCCGATGAACACCGCGATGATGGTCGCCCAGGGGATCTCCAGGACTTCGAGACCCTCCATGGCGAGCAGCCGCTGCGCCGTGGCGCCCCAGCCCATGCCGAGCCCGAGGCCGAGCAGCGCGCCGAACAGGGCGATCACCACGGACTCCAGGCGGATCATCCGGCGCAGCTGGCGCCGCGACATCCCGATCGCCCGCATCAGACCGATCTCCCTGGTCCGTTCGACCACCGACAGGGCCAGGGTGTTCACCACACCGAGCACCGCGACGATGATCGCGAGGGCGAGCAGACCGTAGACCATGTTGAGCAACTGGCCCACCTGGCTCTGCAGTTCCTCCTTGAAGTCCGTCTGGTCACGGACCTCGTACTGCGGGTACTGCTTCAGGGTGTCCTTGAGCGCCGCGTAGGCCGCCTCCGCCTGGCCGTCCTTCGCCTTGGCGAACATGATCATGTTCGGCGGGATCCGGTCGGCCGGCAGGTACTTCTCAAGGGTCGCGATGGACATGTACCGCGCGCCCTGGTCGATGGTCACATCGTCGTTCGTGATCGCGCCGACCTTGAGCTTCGCCGTCTCGCCGCCCTTGAAGGCGACGGCGAGGGTGTCGCCGACCTTGATGCCGTTGTCCTTGGCGTACCCCGCTCCGATCGACATGGAATCGGCCGCGTAGGCGTCCTTCAGCGAGCCGGCGGTGGTCTCGCGGCGCAGGTCCGTGGCGTACGTGGGGTCGGCCGCGGTGACCTCGGTGTCCTTCTCCGTCTTGCCGTTGGGGGCGGTGAGGGTGGCCTCGGCCACCTTGTAGCGCGTGACGTGCTCCAGATCGGGGCTGTTCTGGATGGCCTTCTCGGCCTGCGGAACGATGCGCTGCTGGCCCTGGATGATGAAGTCCGCGCCGACCGACTTGTCGAGCTCGTCGGTGGCCGAGGCCACCATCGAGGAGCCGACCACGGACAGGCACGCGACCAGCGCGAGCCCGATCATCAGCGCCGCTCCGGTGGCCCCGGTACGCCGCGGGTTGCGCAGCGCGTTGCGCTCCGCCATCCGTCCGACCGGCCCGAACAGGCGCAGTACGAGGGCGCTGATGACCCGCACCACTCCGCCCGCGAGCACCGGTCCGACGATCACGAAGCCGATGAGCGTGAGGACCACACCGCCGCCGAGCCACATCGAGCCGTCGCCCGCCGTGTCGGCGGTGGCCGCGGTGTAGAGAGCGAAGACACCGGTGCCGGTCAGGACCAGGCCGATGACAGCCCGGATCAGACCCGCCTTGCCGTCCGCCGGGGTGCCGGCGTCGCGCAGCGCGGCCATCGGGGAGACCTTGCCGGCCCGGCGTGCGGGCAGATAGGCGGCGAGGACGGTGACGACGATGCCGAGGAACAGGCCGATCGCCGGGGTCATCCACTTCACGGTGAGGTCGTCCGTGGAGAGGTTCATGCCCATGCCGGACATGAGCTCCATCAGACCGATCGCGAGCCCGACGCCCGCACCGACCCCGAGGATCGAGCCGATCACGCCGAGCAGCGTGGCCTCGACGAGCACGGAACGGTTGACCTGCTTGCGCGAGGAGCCGATGGCCCGCATCAGACCGATCTCGCGGGTGCGCTGGGCGACCAGCATCGAGAAGGTGTTGATGATCAGGAAGATGCCCACCAGGAACGCGATTCCGGCGAAGCCGAGCATCGCGTACTTGATGATGTCCATGAACTCGCCGACGTCCTTGCGGTTGGCGTCGGCGGCCTCGGTCTGGGTCTGCAGCTTGTAGGCGCCTGCGCCGAGTTCGGCGGCGACATTCCGCTTCAGGGCGGCGTCGGTGACTCCGTCGGCGCCGGTCACGGCGACGGCGCTGAACTCGCCGGTCCTGCCGAGCAGTTGCTGCTGGGCCGTGGGGGTGTCGAAGTAGACGATGGCAGCGCCCGGGTTGGTCACCTTGAAGGTGGCGATACCGCTGATCTTCGCGGTGAAGTCGCCGTTGACGCTGATGGTGCGCAGTTCGTCGCCGAGCTTCAGGCCGTGCTTGTCGGCGGTGTCGGAGTCGACCATCACGTCGGTGGGCCCGCGCGGCGAGTGTCCCTCGGTGATCTCCATCGTCCGGGCGTCGTTCTGCGTCCAGTTGCCGGCGATGGTCGGGCCGCCGCTGGTGGAGCCCATGTTCTCGTTCTCGGAGTCGACCACGGTCACGTTCATCGACATGACCGCGCCCTCGGCCGACTTGACGCCCTCGGCCGACTTGACCTGGTCGACCACGGAGGCCGGCAGGGCGTCGGGCTTCCCGGACTGCGGGTCCTCGTCGCCGTCCCCGGCGGTCTTGGGGCTGACGGTCACATCGGGCGAGGTGGCCGCGAAGAGCTTGTCGAAGGTCGTGTTCATGGTGTCGGTGAACACGAGCGTGCCGCAGACGAAGGCGACGGAGAGCAGGACGGCGATCGCGGAGAGCGCCATCCGCCCCTTGTGCGCGAAGAAGTTGCGCATCGAGGTCTTGAGCACGGTCACGACGTACGCCCCCGCGCGTCGAAGTCCTTCATACGGTCCAGGACCTGGTCGGCCGTGGGGTGGTGCATCTCGTCGACGATCCGGCCGTCCGCGAGGTACAGCACCCGGTCCGCGTACGAGGCCGCGACCGGGTCGTGCGTGACCATCACGATGGTCTGCCCCAGTTCGGACACCGAGCGCCGCAGGAAGCCGAGCACCTCGGCGCCGGCGCGCGAGTCGAGGTTTCCGGTGGGCTCGTCACCGAAGATGATCTCCGGTCGTGCGGCCAGCGCACGCGCCACCGCCACCCGCTGCTGCTGACCGCCGGAGAGCTGGCTGGGCCGGTGCTTGAGTCGCTCGGCCAGGCCGACCGTCTCCACCACGCGCTGCAGCCACTGCTTGTCCGGCTTGCGGCCCGCGATGTCCATGGGCAGCGTGATGTTCTCTATCGCGTTCAGCGTCGGCAGCAGGTTGAACGCCTGGAAGATGAAGCCGATCCGGTCCCGGCGCAGCTGCGTGAGCTTCTTGTCCTTGAGACCGGTGATCTCGGTGTCGTCGAGATAGATCTGCCCGCCGGTCACCGTGTCGAGCCCGGCGAGGCAGTGCATCAGCGTGGACTTGCCGGACCCCGAGGGGCCCATGATCGCGGTGAACTGCCCGCGGGCGATGTCCACATCGACATGATCGAGGGCGACGACCCGGGTCTCCCCGCTGCCGTACGCCTTCACGACCTGCCGCGCCCGGGCGGCGACAGCCGTACGCCCTCCAGTTACCCCGGGGTCCGGGGTGGTCACAGCCGTAGTCACGTGAAGTCTCCTAGGTAGAAAGCAGCGAGAAGCGCCGGAAGTACGTGCTCAAGTCTGGTCGTGGGAGAGGGCCTTGCGCGCTGAGGCCCAGCGCAGTCTTTTACTGAGGAAAACCCCACCCCCCACGATGCGGTCGGCCTCAGTACCGGCCTGTGACCAGGCTAGGAGCGCCCTCGCGCCGACTCGTCGTTCAGGAGGACGAGCCCTCCCCGACCCTGAGTGCGGACCCACCCCTAGGGGCTCTCCACCCGTCGGTGGAGCGCTTCTCGGGGGCACTGCACCCTTCGTCGCGCCGAGCCTCCACCCTCCCCCTGCGTAAGGAGCAAGTGAGAAGGTGTCCCTCGGCGGAAATAGATGCAGGGGGAAAGGATCTTCGTGGGCGGCATACCGAACGAGGGCATACGCACTCCACAGCGACGCGGAGCCGTCGTCGCCGCCCTCATGCTCTCCATGGCGCTGGCCGCCCTCGAGTCCACGATCATCGCGACGGCGGTCCCGCAGATCGTCGCCGACCTCGGCGGCTTCTCGTACTTCTCCTGGCTGTTCTCCGGCTATCTGCTCGCGGTCACCGTCACGCTGCCCGTCTACGGCAAGCTCTCCGACACCTTCGGCCGCAAGCCCGTCCTGCTCGCGGGCATGGTCCTCTTCCTGTTCGGCTCACTGCTGTGCGCCGTCGCCTGGAACATGGCCGCCCTGATCGCCTTCCGCATCCTCCAGGGCCTGGGCGGCGGCGCCATCCAGGGCACCGTGCAGACGCTGGCCGCCGATCTGTATCCGCTCAAGCAACGCCCCAAGATCCAGGCCAAGTTGTCCACGGTCTGGGCGCTCTCCTCGGTCGCGGGCCCGGCGATCGGCGGCCTGCTCGTCGCCTACGCCCACTGGCGCTGGATCTTCCTGGTGACCCTGCCCGTGGGCTTGCTCGCGCTGTGGCTGGTCGCGCGCCATCTGCACGAGCCCGTACGAGAACAGAGGACCCGCCACCGTATCGACTGGCAGGGCGCTCTCGCCGTGTTCGCCTCCGGCGGCGTCCTGTTGACCGCTCTCGTGCAGGGCGGAGTGGCCTGGCCCTGGCTGTCCGCGCCGTCGCTCGCGCTGTTCGCCACGGCCGCCGCGCTGCTCGCCGCGACCGTGCTCATCGAGCGCCGTGCCGCCGAGCCGATCATCCCGGGCTGGGTGTGGAAGCGCCGTACGATCGCCGCGGTCAATCTGGGCCTGGGCGCGCTGGGTCTGGTGATGGTCGCGCCGACCGTCTTCATCCCCACGTACGCGCAGTCCGTGCTCGAACTCACGCCCACCGAGGCCGGGTTCGTGCTCTCGGCGATGGTCCTGAGCTGGCCCGTGTCGGCGGCCATGAGCCAGCACCTCTATACGCGGATCGGTTTCCGCAACACCGCGCTGATCGGTGTCACGGGCGCCGCCCTCGTCCTGGCCGCGTTCCCGCTGCTGCCCTATCCGGGCTCCCCCTGGCAGCCCGCGCTCCTGATGCTGCTGCTCGGCGCCGCGCTCGGCCAGGTCCAGCTGCCGCTGATCGTGGGCGTGCAGTCCACGGTCGGCTGGGCGGAGCGCGGCACGACCACCGCCTCCGTCCTGTTCTGCCGCCAGATCGGCCAGACCATGGGCGCGGCGGTGTTCGGCGCGATCGCCAACGCGGTCATCGTCAGCCGGCTCGGCCCGGACACCGACCTGGACACGGTCGCCCGCACCCCCGGCGACGAAACGGTCCGCCGCTCGATCGACGCCGCCGTCGAATGGGTCCACATCGGCGCCGCCGTCGCCGCGGTGATCACCCTGCTGCTCCTGCTGCTCCTGGCCCCGCGCCGCTTCCCCGTACTGCCGCAGGAGACGGTGCCGGACGAGGCCGTGCAAGAAGACGCGGTACCGCGGGAGCCGGTCTTGCAAGAGAAGACAGTCGTACGCGAGGACGCGGCCGTACGGGACCCCGGCGCCGAAGCGCCCCACGAACCCCCTGCGTCCCAACCCTCGCGTACCGACTGACGAGTTCGCCGGAAACCCCACCCCACCCGGATACCTGCCGGTAACGTTCCGGGCTCTCCCTGCGGTCCGCCCCGGGCCCGACCCGCGCAAGGAGCAGCCCCATGCACGAGCCGCCCCACGATCCGCGACCGCCGCATCCGCATCCGCATCCGCCGTACGAACCGCCGTATCCGCGGTACGAGCCCCCGCACCCCCCGTACGACCCGCACCTCACCTACCCCTGGCGGCCCCCGCCCGTCCCCCCGCCGCCGCGCCGCCGTCCGGCCCCGCGGATGGGCAGCCATGCCGATCTCCGGCTCGTGCGGCGCGCGTACAAGCGGCTGCGCCGGGTCGCGTCCCTCACCGCGCTCGGTTCCTTCACCCTCTTCCTGATCCTGTCCGCGTACGCACCCTCGCTCGTCGGCCACCGCATCACCGGCGGCCTCAATCTGGGCCTGCTGCTCCTGCTCGCGCAGATCCCGGTCACGTACGTGGCCATCGCGCTCTACCAGCGGCACGCCGTCCGCCGCGTGGACCCGCTCGCCGAACGGCTGCGCAGGGCGGCCGAGTTGGAGTCCCGCCCATGAACCTCGCGGCGGTCTCCGCCGCCGACGCCACCGAGTCCATGAGCCTGGTCGCGTTCACCGCGGTCGCCACCATCACGCTGCTCCTGTGCGTGATGACCGGACCGGACCGCGACGATCTCGACGAGTTCTACACGGGCGGCCCCGGCCTGACGCCGCTGCGCAACGGTCTCGCCATCGCCGGCGACTACATCTCCGCCGCCAGCGTCCTCGGCGGCATCGGCGTCATCGCGCTCACCGGATACGACGGGGTCGTCCTGCTCCTGGCCACCGCCCTGTCGCTGGTCCTGCTGATGTTCCTGCTCGCCGAACCGCTGCGCAACGCGGGCCGGTTCACGATGGGCGACACCCTCACGCGCCGGCTCTCCGGCCCTTCGGCGCGCCCGGCCCGTATCGCCACGGCGGTGGCCACCCTCGCCGCGCTGCTCCCGCTGATGCTGGTCCAACTCGCGGGCGCGGGCGATCTGCTGGCGTTCGTCCTCGGCTTCGGGAGCCTCGGGGGCGAGGGCGTGAAGACCGGTTCGATGGTCCTGGTCGGCGTGCTGATGATCGCGTACGCGGCGATCGGCGGGATGAGGGGAACGGCCCTGATCCAGATCATCAAGATCGTGATCCTGCTCGCTTCGGCGGCCGTCGTCTCCGTGCTCGTCCTGCTCCGTTTCGACGGTGACTTCGGTGCCCTCGCCGCCCAGGCGGCCCGGGGCAGCGGTCTGGGCGAGGGGTTCCTGCGGACGGGACCGCTGCTCGCGGGCAGCGTCGCCCCGCAGCTCGACATGGTCGTCTCGCAGCTCACGGTCGTCCTGGGAGCGGCCTGTCTGCCGCACGTCACGATGCGGATGTACACCGCGCGCAGCGCCCCCGAGGTACGGCGCTCGATGTCCTGGGCCGTCTCCGCGGCGACCGTGTTCGCGCTGTTCGCCCTGGTCATCGGGTTCGGCGCGGCGGCACTCGTCGGCCGCCAGGCCATCGTGGCGGCCGATCCGCAGGGCAACACCTCGATCCTGCTGGCCACCCGGTCCCTGTTCGGCGCGGAGACCTCGGGCGCCGAGACGCTGATCTTCACCTGTGTCGCGACGGCGGTCTTCCTGACGCTGCTCGCCTCGGTCGGCGGCATGATCCTGGCCTGCGCCAACTCCCTTGCCCACGACGTGTTCGCGCACCGCCGCCGGATCAGTCCACGCGCGGAGATGACCACCGCCCGGGTAGCGGCGCTCGCGGTCGGCGTCGTCACCATCGCGCTCGCCTCGATGGTGCAGCACCGCAATCTGCAGCCGCTGGTCACGCTCTCGTTCTGCCTGGGCGCGTCGGCGCTCGCCCCCGCCCTGGTCTACAGCCTGTTCTGGCGCCGCTTCACCCGCACCGGCCTGCTGTGCACCCTGCTCGGCGGCTCGGCCGGCGCGATCATCCTGATGACCGGCACCAATCTGGTCTCCGGCGGCCCGGGCTCGGCCTTCCCCGACCACGACTTCAACTGGTTCCCGTTCACCACCCCGGGCATCGCCTCCATCCCGCTCGGCTTCGGCCTCGGCTGGCTGGGCACGGTCCTCAGCTCCCGCACCCGCCGGCGCGAGCAGCGCCGGGCCTACGAGGCGGTGGAGGCGGAGATCCTGGCGGGGGGGGCAACTCGGGTGATACGGGAGTGAGGTGCCGTATGCGTGCGGTGCGACTGTCCCCGGCCCTCAGGAGCCGGCCCCGCCCCTCAGGAGTCGACCCCCGAGCTCGGCCCCGGTACCGTCCCGCCGCCCGACGGGCCGTCATCGGTACCGGCGCGCCCGGTCAGGGACATCAGGCTGGCCCGTACGTGATCCATATGCGCCCGCACCTCCTCACCGCGCTCGGCCTGCTCGCGCAGCACCCGCTCGGTCTCGCGCTCGATCCGCTCGGCCCGCATCCGCGCCTCGGCGAGGATCTCGGCGGCACGGGCCGCCGCGTCCTCCTCGCCGTGCCGCGCCGCCTCCTCGGCCTCGGCGAACGTCCGCTGTGCCGCGGAGAGCCGGGCCTCGGCGGCGGCCGTCAACTCGGTATGCCGTACGTCCAGCGCGGCCACCTGCTCCTCGGCCGACCGCTGCTCGCCCTCCCACAGCTCGGCCTGCTCCTTGGCCAGGTCGCCGAGCAGCGTCTCGCCGCGTACGCGCATGTCGCGCAGTACTTCGAGGGCCTCGCCGCGCAGCTCCTTGATCTCGCGGCGGGCGGCGATGCGCGCGTCGTCCGCGGTGCGCTGGGCGGTGAGCAGCGTCTGGCGCGCCCGGTCCTCGGCCTGGCCGCGGAGCTCGTCGGCCCAGGCGCGGGCGGCTTCCCGCAGATCACGCTCGTAGGCGGCGCTCTCGTCGGCGAGCCACTGGGCCTCGCCCAGTGCGGCGGCCCGCAGCGCACGTGCCTCCTCCTCGACGGTGAGCAGGATCTCCCGGGCCCGGTCGCCGAGCGTCTCGTACGTCTGCGGTGCGAGGTGGGCGACGGTGTCCCGCAGCGCGGCGGCCTCGGACTCCATCTCCTTGGCGAGCACGGTCAGGCGCGCGGCCCGCTCCCAGGCGTCGTCGCGGTCGCGGCAGAGCCGGCCCACGGCCCCGTCCACCTGCTCGGGGCGGTAGCCACGGCCGCGTACGGTGCTGAACTCATGAGTCGACGTCGCCGAACGTGCCGTGCTCATCCTGAGGCCCCTCTCGCCCTGCCGCTGACAACCCGATCCGGCGCACATCCTGATGGATCACACCGAAGCACCCATAACGCGACACTCCGCGCATCGACCTGATCAAGCATGCGTCAACGAGACAAAGAAAAGGAAACCGGGCGAACTGCGGGTACCCGGCACGCCGGCGCTCAGGCACTCAGGCACTCAGGCCCTCAGGGCATACGAAAGGGCCGCCCCCGTCCACGTACGACGGAAGCGGCCCTTCGGTGACCGGGGAGTGAGGGCTAGAGCAGCCCGTCCCACATCTGCTCGAGCAGGACCGACCACCAGGTCTCGGGGGACGACAGCGCCGCCGGGTCGAGGGCCGCGAGCTGGGCCTGGAAGTCGACGGTCCAACGGCCCGCCTGCTCCTGGTTGAGGCCGTAGCGCAGCCGCCACATACGGCCGAGCATGGCGAGACAGCGGGCGAACTCCGGCAGCCCGGAATTCACGAACTGCGGCGGTACGGGGGCTCCGCCCGGACCGGCCTCGACCGGGACCGCGACGATGTGCGCCGTGCCGTACTGCACACAGATCGCACGCCCGAAGTCGCTGCCCATCACGAGATACGAGCCCGCGTCCGAGGCCGGCTGCACCCCGCGCTCCTGCGCCATCTCGGCGAGCGTCGGCACCGGACGGCCCGGCTGGGCCTGGGCCCAGAAGAACGGGTTGAAGTCCACCGGCAGACCGGCCCACACCAGCGTCGTCGCCACGACCTCGGGCACGCCCTGCCGCGACACCGCACGCTGGTCGAAGCGGAAGACGCCCTGCGGACCGAACGCACCGGCCAGCTCCTGCGCCACGCCCTCGGGACCGATCGGCGGCGCGGGCTGCACCGGCACCAGCGGAACACGCATCGGCGCAAGCCGCGCGGGGCCGTCGGCGACCTGGTGCAACTCGCCCTGGTGGGCCAGGAGTTGCCGCATGCCCTGCTGGCGCGAGGCATGGTCCGTGCCGTACGGGGCGACGGTCGTGACCCGCACCTGCGGCCACTGCTCCTTGATCATGCGGGCGCAGTAGGCACCCGGCAGATCGCAGGACTCCAGCTCGGTGTGGATCTCCAGGACCTGGTCCGCGGGCACGTTCATGCCGCGCAGCTCATGGAAGACCTGCCACTCCGGGTGCGGAGTGCCGGGCGCGGAGCGGCGGATCAGCTGCTGCTGGCTGCCGTCCGGCGCGCGGTAGCTGACGACCACCTGGTAGCCGGGGCCGACGGTCGGCTGACCGGTGGGCTGCGGCGGATAGCCGTACGAGGGCTGGGGACCGCCGGGCATCGGCGCGGCCGGCTGCTGGGTGCCGGGCGGCGGGCCGGGAGGCGCGGGCGCGCCGGGTGCGCCGCCGGGGCCGGCCAGCATCGTCGCGGCGT
>NZ_JAEIMH010000135.1:0-15851 GCF_016464295.1 Streptomyces sp. N35
GGCCTGGCCCCCCAGCTGACGCAGCTGAGACCCCAGGTAGGACTTCAGACGCGTGCGGTACTCGCGCTCGAAGCCGCGCAGGTCCTCGACCTTGCGCTCAAGCGTGGCGCGGGCGGACTCCAGGGAGCCCATCGCGACGCGGTGCTTCTCCTGCGCGTCCCGCTCCAGGGCGTCGGCCTTGGCACGGGCGTCACGCTCGAGGCCCTCGGCACGCGAACGCGCCTCGCCCACGATCTTGTTGGCCTCGGAACGGGCCTCCGCGATCGCCTGGTCGGCGGTCTGCTGCGCCAGCGAGAGCACGCGCGCGGCGCTGTCGCCGCCGGGGCCCTGACCGGGCTGCGGCATCTGCGGACCGTGGTTGCCCATGGGGCCACCCATCGGACCGCCCATGGGGCCGCCCTGCATCGGGCCGGGGCCCTGCGGACCGTGGCCGCCCTGCGGACCGTGGCCCTGCGGGCCGTGGCCACCCTGCGGACCGTGTCCACTGGGACCGGCCGGAAGCTGCGGGGCACCGCTCGGCAGCTGCGGCGGACCCCCCATGGGGCCGCCCATCTGCTGCGGCGGTCCCGATATGCCGGCGGGCACGGGGGCGCCCGGACCGCGCTGGTCCTGCGGCTCCGGGGGCTTGCGCATGCCCTGCTGCTGGTTCTGCGCGGCGGCACGGGTCGCGGCGGCCAGCTTGGCGCGCAGGTCCTCGTTCTCGCGGAGCAGGCGGGTCAGTTCGGACTCGACCTCGTCGAGGAAGGCATCAACCTCGTCCTCGTCATAGCCTTCTCGGAGGCGGACAGTCGTGAACTGCTTGTTCCGCACGTCCTCGGGGGTCAACGGCATCTCTTCACCTCAACGTAGTCGTCGGCATTCGGCAAGACCGTAATAGACATCGTGCTCACAGCCGGCTCACAACGGAGATCAGGATGTAGACGATGATCATCAGCACGAAGAAGGACAGGTCGAGCGCCACGCCCCCGAGACGCAGCGGCGGAATGAACCGCCGCAGAAGCTTGAGCGGTGGATCAGTGACAGTGTAGGTGGCCTCCAGAACGACCACCATCGCCTTGCCGGGTTGCCATGAGCGGGCGAACTGGAAGACGTAGTCCATGACCAACCGGAAGATCAGCACCACAAGAAACAACGTCAACGCGATATAGAGCACATTCCAGACAACGCTCATGACTCGCGCTTCCCTCTCCCCTGTGTCTCGTGCTGTTCGTGTTCTGCCGGTACTGCGTCTCAGCTCTGGTTGAAGAACCCGCCCTCTGCGATGCGGGCCTTGTCCTCCGCCGTGACATCGACGTTAGCAGGAGACAGCAGGAACACCTTCTGCGTCACCCGCTCAATGCTGCCGTGCAGTCCGAAGACCAGACCGGCGGCGAAGTCCACCAGACGCTTCGCGTCCGTGTCGTCCATCTCCGTCAGATTCATGATCACCGGAGTGCCTTCACGGAAGTGTTCCCCGATGGTACGGGCCTCGTTGTAGGTCCGAGGGTGCAACGTCGTGATGCGGTACGGCTCCCGCTCGGACACAACCTTGGGCATGATCACCGGTGCGTTCTTCTCCAGGCTCTGACGTTCAGGTGTGATGGATGCCACGGGGGCAATACGAGCGGGACGTCCGATTTCAGCCGAAAGCGCACTCGAACCCCCGGCCGCGACCGGGACCGAGGATGAAATAGGCGCCCGCGGTGCGGGAGTTTGCACCTTTCGCTCCGGTTCCTCCCGGTGCAGTTCACGCGACGGCTCATGCCGCCTGCGGTCCCGCTCCGGCTCGGGGTCCAGCTCGGGTTCGAACTCGTCATCGGGGTCGAAGCCCCGGCCGTCGTAACCGTCGTCCTCCACGAGGCCGAGGTAGACCGCCATCTTGCGCATCGCGCCGGCCATGCTCTGAGTCCTCCGCTCTGAGGTGGATACGCCGGCGCCGCCAAGTGCCCACGATCCACCGGATATCCCCGCTGATCTGCGAGAATCACCATATTTTCTGCTGTGGTCCGACTTCTTGGCGACGTTACCCGAGCCGGGGTCGGACTCCGAGTACCGCAGTGCCGACGCGTACATGTGTCGCCCCTGCCGCAACGGCCTGTTCGAGGTCCGCGCTCATCCCTGCCGAGACCATGTTCGCAGCCGGATGAGCGCTGCGCAGGTCAGTCGACAAATCCATCAGCCGCTTGAACGCCTTGAGTTGTTCACCGGCGTACGGTCCTGCGAGCGGCGCGACGGTCATCAGTCCGTCGAGCCGCAATCCGGGAGATTCCGCGACAAGCGCCGCCAACTCCTCGATTCCATCCGGGGCTACGCCACCACGGTCCCCTCGGCCGCCCACTTCGGCGTCGAGCGCGACCTGGATCAGACAGCCCACTTCACGTTCCGCGCGCACGGCCGCCGTCGACAGCGCGGTGACCAGCTTCGCCCGGTCCACCGACTGCACGACATCCGCGTAACCCACCACGGAACGGACCTTGTTGGTCTGCAGCTGCCCGACGAAGTGCCACTGCAGCGGAAGGTCCGCGCAGGCGGCCGCCTTGGGGGCCGCGTCCTGGTCCTTGTTCTCCGCGACATGGCGTACGCCGAGTTCGGACAGCAGACGGGCATCGCTCGCGGGGAAGGTCTTGGTGACCACGATGAGGGTCACGTCCTCGCGTGCGCGACCTGCCGCCGCACACGCGGCCGCGATCCGCTCCTCCACCTCTGCGAGGTTTGCCGCGAGTTCGGCCTTACGGTCGGTCATGTCGTATCAGTCCAGCCAGACATAGCTTGCGAGCCGGCCCGTCGTACGGTCGCGGCGGTACGAGAAGTGGTCGGCGGATTCCCGGGTGCACACGCCGCAGTCGGCGACATCGCCCACCCCGAGCCGCTCCAACTGGGCCCGCACCCCGGCCGTGACGTCGACCGCCGGGGTTCCCCAACTGGTCTCCGTATACGCCGCGGGCTCCACGGCCGCCACCTCCGCGCGCATGTCGGCGGGGACTTCGTAGCAGCGGCCGCAGACGGCGGGGCCGGTGCGGGCGATGATCCGGCCGGGCTCGGCGCCCAGCTTCACCATCGCCTCGACGGTCGCGGGCACCACCCCGGCCACCATCCCCGGCCGGCCCGCGTGCGCGGCGCCGATGACTCCGGACTCGGGGTCGGCGAGCAGTACGGGGGTGCAGTCGGCGGTGAGGACCGCGAGGACCAGGCCCCGTCGTGCGGTCACCACCCCGTCCACGGAGGGGATGTCCGCAGCGGAATCCCAGGGGCCGTCGACGACGGCCACGTCCTTGCCGTGCACCTGGTTCATCCAGACGACCCGTTCCGGATCGAATCCCAGGGACCGCGCCGCGAGTTCACGATTGCGGTGAACGGCCCCGGGGTCGTCGCCGACCGCGCCGCCCAGGTTGAGCTGCTCGTACGGAACGGCGCTCACCCCGCCCCACCGGTTGGTGAAGGCGAAGCGGGCGCCGCTCACGAGATCGTGCTGTGCCGCTATGGGTCCCGGTGTCACTTCAGGAAGTCCGGTACGTCCAGCTCCTCGGCCTGGGTGTCCTGGTAGGGACGGGCCGGCGGGACCTGCGGCGGGGCGATCGGCGCGGCCGGGGCGTCGGCCGGCTTGGCCTCCGCGACCGGCTCGGGTGCCGAGGTCTCCTCGCGCGGGGTCACGCTGCCGAGGCCGCCGAACGCGGGGCGGGACTCGGTGCGTGCCGGGGTCGGCTCCTCGCGCTTGGTCGAGGACGCCCCGATCACGTTGTCCCGCTTCGGCCGCGGGCGGCCGCCGCCCGAGGCGGCCGCGCGGGCCGGGGCCCGGACCTCGTCACCGAGCGCATCGTCGATGACCGCGCCGAAGATGATGTTGGCCTCGGGGTGCGCGGCCTCGCTCACCAGCTGGGCTGCCTCGTTGATCTCGAAGAGACCGAGGTCGCTGCCGCCGGAGATGGAGAGCAGCACACCGCGGGCGCCGTCGATGGACGCCTCCAGGAGCGGCGAGGAGATCGCCATCTCCGCGGCGGCCACCGCGCGGTCGTCGCCGCGCGCCGAGCCGATGCCCATGAGCGCCGAACCCGCCTCGGACATCACGGACTTGACGTCCGCGAAGTCCAGGTTGATCAGGCCGGGCGTGGTGATGAGGTCGGTGATGCCCTGGACACCCGAGAGCAGCACCTGGTCCGCGGACTTGAACGCGTCCAGGACGCTGACCTGGCGGTCCGAGATGGACAGCAGGCGGTCGTTGGGGATGACGATGAGGGTGTCGACCTCTTCGCGGAGCTCGGCGATGCCGTCCTCCGCCTGGTTGGCACGCCGGCGTCCCTCGAAGGTGAACGGCCGGGTGACCACACCGATGGTGAGGGCACCGAGCGAGCGGGCGATGTTGGCGACGACAGGTGCGCCGCCGGTGCCGGTGCCGCCGCCTTCGCCGGCGGTGACGAAGACCATGTCGGCCCCCTTGAGGACCTCCTCGATCTCCTCGCGGTGGTCTTCTGCGGCCTTGCGGCCGACGGCGGGGTTGGCGCCGGCGCCGAGTCCGCGGGTGAGTTCACGGCCGACGTCGAGCTTGACGTCGGCGTCGCTCATCAACAGGGCTTGCGCGTCGGTGTTGATGGCGATGAACTCGACACCCTTGAGACCGACCTCGATCATCCGGTTGATGGCATTGACACCACCGCCGCCGACACCGATGACTTTGATGACTGCGAGGTAGTTCTGCGGTGCTGCCACGTCGAAGGCCTCTCGCCTCGAGTTACGTGCGTCGCCTCGCCGGTCGAGCGAGCGACGACTGATGCCGAATTGGGACGGTCCGAGCGCCGACCCGAACCCTAACGCTGAAGTTTAGGGTTACCAGTGCGTCTGTTGCTGGTCTTTGTCTGACCCTTCCGAACAGGACACTAAGTCGACAAGTGGCGCGCGTTCAACGAACACGCCGAACCTCCCGTTTTTCTTTTCACCCTATGTGATCAGCCGTTGCGCTGACCAACCAGGGTGCTGGCCAGCACCTATGTGCGTCAACTCCCTGATACGGCAGGGGAAGTGGGGGCACTCACATCGAAGTGACCGGCATCCGGAGCCGCTTTCATCAGCGCGGTCAACGCGGCGGCCTTCGACTCACCCTTCTCGCTGCTTCCCCAGTCGACGGTACGTCCGTCGCTCAACTCCAGGGAGATGGAGTCATATGAACGCACTTCCATCGTGCGGGTACGGGAGGCCACCGCCGGCGGGATGTCGCGGGCCACTTCCACCGCTTCGACGAGCAGCCGGTCGATCCCGAAGCGATGCAGACTCGGTGAGCGGTCGGCGGTCAATTGCAGCTTCGGTACGTTCTTCGGGGCGCTCGTGACGGTCGCGAACCGCACGCCTTCCGCGTCCACTTCGACGAACTTGCCGTCCTTTTCGAGGAGCAGAACCGGCTTGCGTTCGGTCACTTTCAGCGCGATTCCGTGCGGCCAGGAACGCACCGCGTCAACGGAGTCGATACGGGGCAGTTGTCGTCGCAACCGGTCCTCAATCGCCTCGGTGTCGACGGAAATCAGTGGCGCACCGACCGGAACGGACGCGGCGTCGAGCACCTGATCCGGGGTCAGCACCTGGGTCCCCGAGGTCGTCACGCGCTCCACGCGCAGCCACTCCGAGCCGTACAGAAGCCAGATCACTCCCCCGCCGAGGACGGTCACGAGGACGGCGACGGCGAGCAGCAGCCGGGGCGAGGGCAGGCGGCGGCCGGGGGAAGGCCGCGGCGGACGGGCCGGGGCCTTCGGCCGCTGCCGTTCTCCGGTGACAGCTGAGGGTCCGGCCACGCTCGCCTGCCTTCTCACGCCCTGTGGCGTGCCGCTTCGTATCGGCGAAGGCTCACGCCCGGTGGCGTGCCGCGATCGCCTCGTACACCATGCCGACCAGGAGTTCGTCGGCGTCCCGGCGGCCGAACTCCGAGGCGGCGCGGGACATCTCGTACAGCCGGTGCGGATCGGCGAGGACGGGCAGCACATTGCGCTGGACCCATTCCGGCGTCAGTTCCGCGTCGTCGACGAGGAGTCCGCCGCCCGCCTTGACCACCGGCTGGGCGTTCAGCCGCTGTTCGCCGTTGCCGATGGGCAGCGGGACGTAGGCGGCCGGAAGTCCGACGGCGGAGAGTTCGGCGACGGTCATCGCGCCCGCGCGGCAGAGCATCATGTCGGCCGCGGCGTACGCGAGGTCCATCCGGTCCACGTACGGTACCGGGATGTACGGGGGCATCCCCGGCATCTGCTGCACGTGCGGCAGTTCGTTCTTCGGACCGACCGCGTGCAGGATCTGGATGCCCGCCTGCTGCAGGTACGGGGCCGCCTGCTGGACGACCTCGTTCAGGCGGCGGGCGCCCTGCGAGCCGCCGGAGACAAGCAGCGTGGGCAAGTTGGGGTCGAGACCGAACGCGGCGCGCGCCTCGGGGCGGACCCGGGCGCGGTCGAGGGTCGCGATGGTGCGGCGCAGCGGGATGCCGATGTAGCGCGAGCCGCGCAGCTTGCTGTCCGGCGTGGAGACCGCGACGGCCGCGGCGTAGCGCGAGCCGATCTTGTTGGCCAGACCGGGCCGCGCGTTGGCCTCGTGCACGATGATCGGCACGCCCAGACGCTTGGCCGCGAAGTACGCGGGCAGCGCCACGTATCCGCCGAAGCCGCACACGGCGTCGGCCTTGGTGCGCTCCAGGATCTGCTCGGCGGCCTTGATGGTGCCGCGCAGGCGGCCCGGGACCGTGAGCAGTTCCGGGGTGGGCTTGCGCGGGAGCGGTACGGCGGGGATCAGCGCCAGTTCATAGCCGCGCTCGGGTACGAGCCGGGTCTCGAGTCCACGCTCCGTGCCCAGGGCCGTGATGCCCGTGGTCGGGTCCTGCCTGCGCAGGGCGTCCGCGAGGGCGAGCGCGGGCTCGATGTGGCCGGCGGTCCCCCCACCGGCGAGTACGACATGCACCGAAATTCACCGCTCTCCGGACGGTCGCGCCTTGGCGCGCCGTCGCATCGTGTTCCATCTCCCCGCAGACCGCTTCTTACCAGAGGCTGCCGACCTCATGGCAAGTGCGGCCCGGGCCGCGGGTTCATCGCGCGCGAACGCGATGAGCAGCCCGATCGCGAACATGGTCGGCAGCAGGGCCGAGCCTCCGTAGGAGAACAGCGGGAGCGGGACACCGGCGATCGGCAGCAGGCCGAGCACCGCACCGATGTTGACCACGGCCTGGGCCGTGATCCAGGTGGTCACACCTCCCGCGGCATACCTCACGAAGGGCTCCTCCGTGCGTCCGGCCACGCGGATACCCGCATAGCCTAGAGCCGCGAAGAGACCGAGTACGGACAGCGTCCCCGCCAGGCCGAGCTCCTCCCCGGTGATGGCGAAGATGAAGTCCGTGTGGGGTTCGGGCAGTTGGCCCCATTTTTCCACACTGGCACCGAGACCGGAACCGAAGAATCCGCCCGAGGCGAGTGCGTAGATTCCGTGCAGAGCCTGCCAGCACTGGTCGCCGGGGCCCGCGTCCGAGGTGCCCAGACAGGCAAGACGGGCCATACGGTTCGGGCTGGTCCGGATCAGGATGAAGCCGAGCAGACCGGCGACCGCGAGCACACCGCCGAAGAGCCGGGTCGGTGCTCCCGCGAGCCAGAGCAGGCCGAAGAGGATGGCCGTGAGAATGATCGCGGTGCCCATGTCGCCGCCGAGCATGATCAGGCCGAGCAGCATGAACGTCACCGGAACGAGCGGCACCAGCATGTGCTTCCACTGCGTCAGCATCTGCCGGTCGCCCTTGCGGGCGAGCAGGTCCGCGCCCCACAGCACCAGCGCCAGCTTGCCGAACTCACTGGGCTGCAGCTGGAACGGGCCGCCCAGCGAGATCCAGTTCTGGTTGCCGTTGACCGCATGCCCTATCCCCGGCACCTGCACGAGGATCATCAGGAAGACGCTGCCGACGAGGATCGGATACGCGAGGGCGCGGTGCAGCCGTACCGGCATCCGCATCGCGACCACGAGCAGGATCGTGCCGAGCACGGCCGCGAAGAACTGCTTGCGGAAGAAGTACGAGGGCGCGAGGGAGTATTCGAGCGCCTGGATCTGCGAGGCCGAGTAGACCATCACGAGCCCGAGGGTCGTGATCAGCAGACTGCCGCCGAGGATCAGGTAGTACGCGGTCAGCGGCCGGTCCCAGGCCCGCTTGGCCTGCTCGTGGAGCCGTCTGAGCTGCCCCAGGGGGCCCGGCGGACGGCCGGGGCCCGACATACGCGGCCGCGGCCTCGACGAGGGCCGCCGCACTGTGCCGGAACGGCTCGCACCCATCTCGTGTCCCCTCCAGTCGTCGCCGCCGCCCCCGCCGGGCGTGACTGCTCGGACAGGGCTAGGCGGTCTCGGCGGCCAGGGCGCGGACCGCTTCCGCGAAGGCCTCACCGCGCTTGTTGTAGTTCACGAACATGTCCATCGACGCACAGGCCGGCGCCATGAGGACGGTGTCCCCCGGCTGCGCGAGGCGCCCCGCCTCGCGGACCGCCGCGGACATCGCCCCAGTGTCGGTCCGTTCGAGGTCGACGACCGGGACGTTTGGCGCGTGTCGCCGAAGCGCTTCGGCGATCAGCGCGCGGTCGGCGCCGATGAGGACGGCACCACGGAGTCGCTTTGCCGACTTCTGTACGAGTTCGTCGAAGGTGGCGCCCTTCGCGAGCCCGCCCGCGATCCAGACGATGGACTCGTACGCGGCCAACGAGGCTTCCGCCGCATGGGTGTTGGTCGCCTTGGAGTCGTCCACGTAGGACACCCCTGCCACGTCCTCGACATGCGAGATGCGGTGCGCGTCGGGACGGAAGGCGCGCAGGCCCTCCCGTACGGCAGCGGGCTGGACGCCGTAGGCGCGCGCGAGAGCCGCCGCCGCAAGGGCGTTGGCGATGTTGTGCGGTGCCGGCGGGTTGACGTCGGCGACCTCGGCGAGTTCCTGGGCGTTCTTCTGCCGGTTCTCGACGAAGGCGCGGTCGACCAGGAGGCCCTCCACCACACCGAGTTCGGAGGGGCCCGGGGTGCCGAGGGTGAAGCCGATCGCGCGGCAACCGTCCTCGACATCCGCCTCGACGACCAAGTCCTCGGTGGCCTTGTCAGACACGTTGTAGACGCAGGCAACCTGGTTGCCCTCGTAGATACGGCCCTTGTCGGCGGCGTACGCCTCCATCGAGCCGTGCCAGTCGAGGTGGTCGGGCGCGAGGTTCAGGACGGCCGCGGAGTGGGCGCGAAGGGAGGGCGCCCAGTGCAACTGATACGAGGAGAGCTCGACGGCGAGCACGTCGTACGCGTCGTCGCCTTCGAGGACCACGTCGATGATCGGCGTACCGATGTTGCCGACCGCGGCCGTGCGCAGACCGGCCGCCCGCAGGATCGACGCCAGCATCTGGGTCGTGGTGGTCTTGCCGTTGGTGCCGGTGATCGCGAGCCAGGGGGCCGCGTCCGGACCGCGCAGGAGCCAGGCGATCTCGACGTCGCCGACCACGTCCACGCCCGCCTCGGCGGCGGCCGCGAACAACGGGGACGAGGGCTTCCAGCCCGGCGAGGTGACGACGAGCGAGGTGCCCTCGGGCAAGGTCTCGGCATCTCCCAGACGTACGGAAATACCGTCCGCCTCAAGGGCCGCCGCCGGCTCCTTGTGCAGGTCGCCCGAGCCACCGTCCACGACGGTCACCGAAGCGCCGAGGCCGGCCAGGGCGCGGGCGGCGCTGATGCCGCTCACGCCGAGACCGGCGACGGTGACGTGCTTGCCCTCGACGTCCAAGGCGCCGTGTGAGGTCACTTGTTGTTCGCCCAACCTGCGTAGAAGAGACCGAGACCGACGATCACGCACATGCCCTGGATGATCCAGAAGCGGACCACCACAAGGACTTCGGACCACCCCTTGAGTTCGAAGTGGTGCTGCAGCGGTGCCATGCGGAAGACGCGCTTGCCGGTGAGGCGGAACGAACCGACCTGGATGACCACGGACGCGGTGATCAGGACGAACAGGCCGCCGAGCAGCGCGAGAAGGAGCTCCGTGCGGGAGCAGATCGCCAGACCCGCGAGCGCACCACCGAGCGCGAGCGAACCGGTGTCGCCCATGAAGATCTTGGCCGGCGAGGTGTTCCACCACAGGAAGCCGAAGCAGGAACCCATCAGCGCGGAGGCCACGATCGCGAGGTCGAGCGGGTCACGTACCTCGAAACAGGCCGAGGGGTTGGTGAGCGTGGTCGCGTTGGCGCAGGACTCCTGGAACTGCCAGACACCGATGAAGGTGTACGCGCCGAAGACCATCACCGAGGCGCCGGTGGCCAGACCGTCGAGGCCGTCGGTGAGGTTCACCCCGTTCGACATGGCCAGGATCATGAACAGCGCCCAGACCACGAACAGGACCGGGCCGATCGACCAGCCGAAGTCCTGCACGAACGAAATCTTCATCGAGGCAGGGGTGTTGCCGCGGATGTCCGCGAACTGCAGGGCGAGCACCGCGAAGGTGATGCCGACGATCAGCTGGCCGGCCATCTTCGCCTTGGCCCGCAGACCGAGCGAACGCCGCTTGATGATCTTGATGTAGTCGTCGAGGAAGCCGACGAGGCCCATGCCCGCCATCAGGAAGAGCACCAGGAGACCCGAGAAGGTGGTCGGCGCTCCCGTGATCAGCTTCGTGGCGAAGTACGCGATGATCGTCGCCAGGATGAAGGCGATACCGCCCATCGTCGGCGTACCGCGCTTGCTCGCGTGCTCGCGCGGGCCGTCGTCGCGGATGTACTGCCCGTAGCCCTTCTTCGCGAGCAGCTTGATGAGCAGCGGGGTGCCGATCAGGGTCAGGAACAGCCCGATGACACCGGAGAAGAGAATCTGCCTCATCGGCCGGAGACCTCACCCTCGAGCAGTGCGAGCGCGACCTGTTCCAGGCCCACCGACCTGGAAGCCTTCACGAGCACGACGTCTCCCGGGCGCAGCTCGCTGCGCAGCAGGTCGACAGCCGCCTGTGCGTCGGACACGTGCACCGACTCCTCACCCCACGAACCCTCGTTGTATGCGCCCAGTTGCAGCCAGGACGCTTCCCTGTCCCCGACCGCGACGAGCTTGCTCACGTTGAGACGGACGGCGAGCCGTCCGACCGCGTCGTGCTCGGGCAGCGCTTCATCGCCGAGCTCGGCCATCTTGCCGAGCACCGCCCACGTCCGGCGGCCCTTCGCCATGGCGGCCAGGGCACGCAGCGCGGCCCGCATGGATTCGGGGTTCGCGTTGTAGGCGTCGTTGACGACGGTCACACCGTCCGCGCGCTCGGTGACCTCCATACGCCAGCGGGACAGGTTGCCCGCCCCGGAGAGCGCGGTCGCGATCTCGTCGGCGGACATACCCAGGTCATGGGCGACGGCGGCCGCGGCGAGCGCGTTCGACACGTGGTGCTCACCGTACAGGCGCAAGGTCACCTCGCTGCACCCGGTAGGCGTGTGCAGGGTGAAGGCGGGCTGCCCCTGATCGGTGAGACGGACGTTCTCGGCACGTACGTCCGCGTCGTCCGCCTCTCCGAAGAAGAGCACCTTCGCCTTCGTACGGGAGGACATGGCGCGTACGAGCGGATCGTCCGCGTTGAGGATCGCCGTGCCGTCGGCCGGCAGCGCCTCCACCAGCTCGCCCTTGGCCTGGGCGATCTGCTCGCGGCCGCCGAACTCGCCGATGTGGGCGGTGCCGACGTTGAGCACCAGGCCGATCTTCGGCGGGGTCAGACCCGTGAGATAGCGGATGTGGCCGATGCCGCGGGCTCCCATCTCCAGGACGAGGTGCCTGGTGGTGGTGTCCGCGGTGAGCGCGGTGAGCGGCAGACCGATCTCGTTGTTGAGGGAGCCGGGCGTCCAGACCGTGGGCGCGTGGTGCTGCAGCACCTGCGCGATCAGGTCCTTGGTGGACGTCTTGCCGGCGGAGCCGGTGAGCGCGACGACCTCGGTGCCCAGGCGCTGCACCACGGTGCGGGCGAGGGTGCCGAGCGCGGTCTGGACGTCGTCGACCACGATCGCGGGCACGCCGAGTGGCCGGGTGGCGAGCACCGCGGCCGCTCCGGAGGCGATGGCCTTGTCCGCGTAGTCATGGCCGTCGACATGCTCGCCGGCGAACGCGGCGAAGAGCCCGCCGGGTTCCACCTTGCGCGAGTCGATGACGACGGAGCCGGTGACCTCACGGCCGGTGTCCGGTATGTCGTGGGGCTGCCCGCCGGTGATGGTGGCGATCTCGGCGAGGGAGAGGGCGATCACAGCTTCATCCCCGGGGGTTCTGGGCGGCTGCGCGGTGGCGCCGGATTGCGGTCCGCAGCACGTCTCGGTCGTCGAAGGGGCGTACCACCCCGTTGATGTCCTGGCCCTGCTCATGGCCCTTGCCGGCGACGAGCACGGTGTCGCCGGGCTCGGCACGGGCGACCACCGCGGCGATCGCGGCGGCCCGGTCCTCGAACAGGACCACGTCGCCACGTTCGTGCACGGGCACCTCGGCGGCGCCCGCGATCATCGTGGCGAGGATCGCGAGGGGGTCCTCGGAGCGCGGGTTGTCGGAGGTGAGCACGGCGGTGTCCGCGAGCCGCGCGGCCGCCGCGCCCATCGGGGCGCGCTTGGTCTTGTCACGGTCGCCGCCGCAGCCGAGCACGATGTGCAGCTTGCCCTCGGTGACCTTGCGCAGGGCGCGCAGGACCGATTCGACGGCGTCGGTCTTGTGGGCGTAGTCGACCACGGCGAGATACGGCTGTCCCTCGTCGACCCGCTCCAGGCGGCCCGGTACACCGGGCACGGCCGCGATGCCGTCGGCGGCGGTCTGCGGGTCGATGCCCGCGGCGGCGAGCGCGACGATCGCGGCGAGGGTGTTCGCCACGTTGAAGGGGCCGGCCAGCGGGGACTTGGCGCGGATGCGCTCGCCCTTCGGGCCGATCACCGTGAACGCGGAGTCCATCGGGCCGACTTCGACCTGCTCGGCATGCCAGTCGGCGTCCGGGTGGCCCTCGGCGGAGAAGGTGACGACCGGGACGGTCGCCTCCTTGGCGAGCCTGCGGCCGTACTCGTCATCGAAGTTGACGATGCCCAGCTTGGACCGCTTCGGCGTGAAGAGCTGCGCCTTCGCCTGGAAGTAGTCCTCCATGTCGGAGTGGAACTCCATGTGCTCCGGGCTCAGGTTGTTGAAGACGGCGATGTCGAAGACACAGCCGTCCACGCGCCCGAGCACCAGGGCGTGGCTGGAGACCTCCATCGCGACCGAGTCGGCGCCGCGCTCGCGCATCACCGCGAACAGGGCCTGCAGATCGGTCGCTTCGGGCGTGGTCCGCTCGGACTTGATGCGCTCGTCGCCGATGCGCATCTCGACGGTGCCGATGAGTCCGGTGTTGCGGCCGGCCGCCTGGAGCCCGCCTTCGACGAGATACGCGGTCGTGGTCTTGCCCGACGTACCGGTGATCCCGATCTGCAGCAGGTCCTGACCGGGCCGTCCGTAGATCGTGGCCGCGAGCTCGCCCATCCGGCCGCGCGGGTCACCGGCGACCAGGACCGGCAGGCCGGTGGCCGACGCGCGGGGCAGGCCCGCCGGGTCGGTGAGGATCGCCACGGCGCCGAGATCGGCGGCCTGCGCGGCGAAGTCCGCGCCGTGGACACGGGCTCCGGGCAGCGCGGCGTAGATGTCACCGGGGCGTACCGCACGGGAGTCGTGGGTGATGCCGGTGACGTCGGCGGCGGCGGGGGCGTCGACACCCAGTGCGGCGGCGAGGTCGGCGAGGGTGCTCGCCGCGACCCGCTCCGGCCGCGGCGGTCCCGGGTAGGTGACGGGGCCGCCCTCACGGGTGGTGGGGGACTGATCAGCGTGTGGCACGGCGGTGAGCGTACCGGGCGCGGGTGGCCGGGGGCGAAATGGGGCGGCGTGGCTGTCCTGCTGCTCTGCCTGGTTCCCCGGGCCCGGGGTGATCGTTGTCACGGCGGCGGTACCTGTTATCCAGTGTTCGTGGGGGTCTGCGTACATGGGGTTGCCGGATGCGCGTCGGGTCAGTCCTCCGGTTTGAACGTGACGGGCAGCCCGGGCGCCTTCGCGCCGGACGGGGCCACCTGAAGGGTCTTCAGGGCGAACTCCATGACCTGCTTGTAGATGGGGGCGCAGATCTGGCCGCCGAAGTAGTTGCCCTTGGTCGGGTTCTGTACGACGCAGTAGACGGCGAGCCGGGGCTTGTCGGCCGGGGCGAAGCCGGCGAACGAGGACGTGTAGCCGTTGTAGCGGCCGGTCTCCGGGTCGACCCGGTTCGCGGTGCCGGTCTTGCCGGCCACCCGGTAGCCGTCGATCTCCGCCTTGGTGCCGGTGCCTTCCGGGTCGTCGACCACGGACTGCAGCATCTCGGAGAGCGTCTTGGCGGTGCCCTCGCTGATGACCCGGGTCTTCTTCGGCTCGTCCTCGGGCGTGAACCGGCCGTCGGGCCCCTTCTTTCCCCGTACGAGAGAAGGCTCGACGCGGACCCCGCCGTTGGCGACGGTCGAGTACATGGAGACGGCCTGCACGGCGTTGAGCGAATAGCCCTGGCCGAAGGGGACCGTGTACTGCGTGGACGTCGACCAGTCCTCGGGCTTGTGCAGGAGACCCGGGGTCTCGCCGGGGAAGCCGGTGCCGGTCTTCTGGCCCATGCCGAACTTGCGCAGGTAGTCGTACAGGACCTTGTTGGCTTCCGGCTGCGTCTTGCCGAGCTGCTGGGTCGCGAGGATCGTGCCGATGTTGGAGGACTTCGCGAGAACGCCGCTCAGGGTGAGGTACCAGGTCTCGTGGTCGATGTCGTCGCGGAAGAGACGGTCGCCGCGGTGCAGACGGTTGGGCACCGTGACATGGGTGCCGGGTGCGGCGGCCTTCTCCTCGAGGACGGCGGCCATCGAGATCAGCTTGCTGGTCGAACCGGGCTCGTAGGCGTCCTGCAGGGCAGGGTTGCCGAGGTTCTTCACGCTGGCCTTGGACAGGTCGTTGGGGTCGAAGCCGGGCGCGTTGGCGAGCGCCAGGATCTCGCCGGTCTTCGTGTCCTGGACGACCACGTAACCGCGGTCGGCCTTGGACTTGGCGACCTGGTCCTCGATGGCCTTCTGCGCCACGTACTGGATATCGCGGTCGAGCGTGAGCTCCACGTCCGAGCCGGGCACGGCGGGGGTCTCGCTGCTGCCCGCGGTCGGTACGCGGCGGCCGCCGGACTGGGCATAGGTGATCATGCCGTCCTCGCCCGCGAGGTCCTTGTCCAGCTGCGACTCGACACCGCCGCCGCCCTTGCCCTCGGCGTTGACCCAGCCCAGTATCCCGGCGGCGAGATCGCCGTTCGGATAGAGCCGCTTGCTGCTCGGCTCCTGGAAGATCCCGGCCAGGACGCCGCCGGTCTCGGGGTTCTTGTCGGCGAGCGCGCTCTTCAGGTCCTTGATCTGGTTCCAGACCTGCGGGGTCTGGCGGCGGGCCAGGAGGGCGTAGCGCTTCTTGTGGTTCTTGAGCTTGTCCGCGAGGTCGGCCGCGTCCTTGCCCAGGATCGGCGCGAGCAGTGCTGCCGCCTGCTCGGGCGCGTCCTTGGTCTCGGTGGCCTCCGCCGAGAACATCTTCGGGTCCGCGGTGATGTCGTAGGCGTCGACGCTGGTCGCGAGCTCATAGCCGTTGCGGTCGGTGATCTGTCCGCGCGTGGCGGCGAGCGTGCTGCTGAAGTACCGGTTCTGCTCCGCCTTGGACGCGTAGACGCTGGCGTCGACGGCCTGCACCTGCACCAGACGTACGACGAAGGCGAGCAGCACCAGCGTCAGGCCGAGGCTCACCAGGCGCAGCCGGGGGCGGGGGCTGCCGAGCCGGATGAGGGCCGGTGCGGGCTTGCGCGGCCCGGACTGCGGGCGGCGGGCGGCGGGTCTGGCGCCCGGCCCCGGCCGGCGCGG
>NZ_JAEIMH010000136.1:0-4895 GCF_016464295.1 Streptomyces sp. N35
CTGGGGGACCCATAGGCGTCTTGGCCCCATGGGCCCCGGGGCCCCGTAGGGTGCAGAGACCCCCCGGGAGCCTTGTCCTCGCGGGGGCTCTCCTCCTACCGCCCGCCCTGTGAACCGGTGAGAAGACGATCACGAGGCGGGTGCTCAAGGGCTGCCGTGCTCAGGGCGCGAGCAGCAGGTTGTACGAACGCTCCTTGGCGGCCGCGTAACGGCGGGCCACGTCCTGCCAGTTGACGACCGCCCACATCGCCTCGATGAAGTCGACCTTCTGGTTCTTGTACTGCAGGTAGAAGGCGTGCTCCCAGGCGTCGAAGACGAGGATCGGGGTCGAGCCCTGTCCGATGTTGCCCTGGTGGTCGTAGATCTGCTCGACGATCAGCCGGCCGCTGACCGGCTCGTACGCGAGCACGCCCCAGCCCGAACCCTGCGTGGTGGCGGAGGCCTTGGTGAGCTGGGCCTTGAACGCCCCGAACGAGCCGAAGGACTCGGCGATCGCATCGGCCAACTCGCCCACGCCGTCGGCCGCGAGAGGCTCGCCGCCGCCGTCCTTCGGGCCCGTCATGTTCTGCCAGTAGATCGAGTGCAGGATGTGGCCGGACAGATGGAAGGCGAGGCTCTTCTCCAGGCCGTTGATCGAGCCCCAGGTCTCCTTGTCGCGCGCCTCGGCGAGCTGCTCGAGGGTGTCGTTCGCCCCCTTCACGTAGGCCGCGTGGTGCTTGTCGTGGTGCAGCTCGATGATCTCGGGGCTGATCACGGGGGCGAGCGCGGCGTAGTCGTAAGGGAGTTCAGGGAGCGTGTAGACGGCCATGGTTCCTCCTGCGTCCTTATTGCAAGCTAGTTGCAAGTGCAGGCTAGCAGCAAGAGGGAGGCGTGGTGATCACGGCATACGAAAGCCCCGGCCGGGTGGGCCGGGGGGGGGTTCGGTCTTTGGGGGGGGGAGGGGGGGGGGGGCCGCCTCTCCCCACGCACCCGCTGCAATACGTAACCGACGACGGCGAGCGCCACGGTCAGGCCGCCCGTGTAGTAGAGCTGCACCCGCGTGCCCTCCTCGCGGGCCATCAGGACGAAGATGGCCGCCATGCCGGCAAGCGCCAGCCAGGTCAGGTACGGGAAGAGCCACATCTTCACGACCAGCTTCTCGGGCGCCTCGCGCTGCAACTGGCGGCGCATCCGCAGCTGGGCGGCGGCGATGAAGAACCAGACGACCAGGATGATCGCGCCGATCATGTTGAGCAGCCAGGAGAAGACGGTGTCCGGGTACCAGTAGCTGAGCAGCACCGAGAAGAAGCCGAACACGCTGGAGGCCACGACGGCCAGGCGCGGCACGCCGCCGGAGATCTTGCCGAGCGCCTTCGGGCCCTGGCCGCGCGAGACCAGGGAGGCGGCCATGCGTGAGGAGCCGTAGATGTTGGCGTTCATCGCGGAGAGCAGGGCGACGAGGATGACCACGTTCATGATCTGGCCCGCGGCCGGCAGGCCCAGGTGCTCCAGGGTCACCACGTACGAACCCTTGTCGGGGCTGGCCAGCGCCTCGGTGTCCCAGGGGACGAGCGTGACGATGACGGCCATCGACCCGACGTAGAAGAGCGCGATGCGCCACATCGCCGTACGCACGGCCTTCGCGACACCGGAGACGGGGTGCTCGGACTCGGCGGCCGCGATGGTGACGGTCTCCAGACCGCCGTACGCGAAGACCGAGGCGAGCAGTCCGACGATCAGGCCCTCGGAGCCGGTCGGGAAGAAGCCGCCCTCGCCGGTGAGGTTGGTCAGACCGGGGGCGTCGGTGTCGGAGCCGGGCAGGATGCCGAGGATCGCGAGGACGCCGATGACGAGGAACGCCACGATCGCGAGGACCTTGAGCGCGGAGAACCAGAACTCGAACTCACCGAAGTTCCGTACCGAGATGAGGTTCGTGACGCAGAAGGTCAGCATGAAGATCGCCACGAAGCCCCACTCGGGCACCCCGGGTATCCAGCCGTGCAGGATCTTCGCCGCGCCGATGCCTTCGAGGCCCACGGCCACACAGAGCAGGAACCAGAACGACCAGCCGGCCGTGAAGCCCGCCCAGGGGCCGATCGACTTCTCGGCGTGCACCGAGAACGAACCGGAGGCCGGATTGGCCGCGGCCATCTCGCCGAGCATGCGCATCACGAGCATCACGAGCGCGCCGGAGATCGCATACGCGACGATGATCGACGGACCCGCGGCCGCGATGGCGGCACCGGAGCCGACGAAGAGCCCGGCACCGATCACACCGCCGAGCGCGATCATCGAAAGGTGGCGCTGCTTGAGGCTGTTGGTCAGGGCGGGCGCTTCGGGGCCCGAGTCGCCGGTCGTCGGCGCGTCCTTGACGGCCGCGGATGCGGAAGGCGGAGTCATCGCAGGGGGATCCGTTACGTCGTGGGGCGTCAGATGTGTCGCATAAGCAAGGGATCAGTGTGGAGGCTCCGTCCGGTGACCCGAAGGGGGTGACCGGAATCCGGACGTCTTGATCACGCGCGGTACTGGAGCAGTTACTTCCGCTTGCCGTGTGCGACGTCCCGTACGAGAGCGACCGCGATGACGACCGCCGTGGCGGCGCCCGACCAGAGCAGCTGCGGGCGGGCCGAGTCGTCGGTGAGCATCAGGCCCACGATCGCCGCCATGCCCGCGAGGGCGAACCAGGTCAGATACGGGAACGCCCACATCTTGAGGACCAGCTTCTCGGGTGCCTCGCGCTCGATCCGCCGGCGCAGGCGGAGTTGAGCCACCGCGATCATCGCCCAGACGAAGATCAGCACCGAGCCGACCGCGTTGAGCATGTAGTGGAAGACCGAGTCGGGCCACTTCAGATTCAGGAGTACGGAGATGAAGCCGAAGGTCACCGACGCCAGGACCGCCCGCCGGGGCACGCCGCCGCGGGCGACCCTGAGCAGGGCGCGCGGGGCCTCGTGGCGCTCGGCGAGCGAGAAGATCATGCGCGAGGAGCCGTACACATTGGCGTTGAGCGCCGAGAGCAGCGCCACGAACACCACGATGTTCATGATCGTGCCGGCCTTCGGGACGCCGATCGAGTCCAGCACGGTGACATAGGGGCTGACCGTGCCGCTCTGCGCGGTCCACGGCAGGACCGTCACGATGACCAGCATCGACCCCACGTAGAAGAAGAGGATCCGCCACACCGCGCTGCGCACCGCGCGCGAGACCGAGCGGGCCGGGTCGTCGGACTCGGCGGCCGCGATCGTGACGACCTCCAGGCCGCCGAACGCGAAGATCACGGCGAGCACGCCGGAGATCACGCCCTCCCAGCCGCCCGGCAGAAAGCCGCCCTGGCCGGTGAGGTTGGTGAGGCCGACCGGGTCGGTGTCCTTCAGGACGCCGAAGATCGCGAGCGTGCCGAGGATCAGGAAGAGGACGATCGCGCCGACCTTGAGCGCGGCGAACCAGAACTCGAACTCGCCGAAGTTCCGCACCGCGACGAGGTTCGCCACGGTGAACACCGCCATGAAGATCAGCACCCAGGCCCACTGCGGAACCCCGGGCGCCCAGCCGTGCGCGATCTGCGCGGCGGCGGTCGCCTCGACGGCGAGCACGACGACGAGCAGGAACCAGTAGAGCCAGCCGGCACTGAACCCGGCCCAGCGGCCGATGGCCTTCTCGGCATGCACGGAGAACGAACCCGAGGCCGGCACCGCCGCCGACATCTCGCCGAGCATCCGCATCACCAGCATCGCGAGCACGCCCGCGATCAGATACGACACGATGATGCCGGGGCCCGCGACCGCGATCCCTGCGCCGGAGCCGACGAAGAGTCCCGCGCCGATGACTCCGCCGAGGCCGAGCATCGTGAGGTGGCGCTGTTTCAGACCATGACTGAGGGGTTCGGGCCCGCCGGTCAGTGAGGTGTCGTGCATCGTCGGCTCTCGGAGGGGATTGGTGGGACCCTACAGTCTCGCCCGCGGGTCCTGATTTGCGCAAAACGGGCGTGATTGGACGTAGGGCCTAGTGACGGAGGTCACCTGCTTCCGGCTTCGGGGTCTGTTTTTGTGCGGAGCCTACGAAGGCGCCAAGTGCCGCTTTGTCGACGGCTGATGGTGAACGAGCGTTGACCGCTGGGATAGCGTCGCGATGTCCCGAGCCGTTCTGCCACGGGGTCCCGCGCCGGTCCCTGCCGCGGTGTCCCGCCCGCTTCCCTGGAGTCCGTATGAGCACCGCAGCTGTCGCGACCCGTCCCGGTGAGGTCCTCGCCGACCTTCTGCCCGCCTCGCGCGTACGGGACATCGCCCTGGTCGTCGGCGGCGCCGCGCTCACCGCGCTCTCCGCGCAGCTGTCGGTCCCCGTTCCCGGCTCCCCGGTCCCGGTCACCGGCCAGACCTTCGCCGCCCTGCTCGTCGGCACGGCGCTCGGCGCCCGCCGCGGCCTGCTCTCGCTCGCGCTGTACGCGCTGGTCGGCGGCCTCGGCGCCCCTGTATTCCAGGGCGGTACGCACGGCTGGGGCGGCGCCTCCTTCGGCTACGTGGTCGGCATGCTGCTCGCGGCCGGCATGGTGGGCGCGCTGGCCCGTCGCGGCGGTGACCGCTCGGTGCTGCGCACGGCGGGGACGATGGTGCTCGGGTCCGCGGTGATCTACGCGGTGGGTGTGCCGTGGCTGATGGCCTCGACGGGTCTTTCGCTGTCCGCGGCCTGGGCGGCCGGTGTGGTCCCGTTCCTGATCGGCGACGCGCTGAAGGCCGCGCTGGCGATGGGTGCGCTTCCGAGCGCCTGGAAGCTTGTCGGCCGTAAGGGCTGAGCTGTTCCCCGCCCCGGAGCGGCATCCGGACTCCGTTCGGATCTGCTCGAGCGCCGCAGGGGCCGGCGGCACCACGACCAGGGACGCCCCCCCCCCCCCCCCGGGGGGGGGGGGGCGGGCCCGGCGG
>NZ_JAEIMH010000136.1:4905-15399 GCF_016464295.1 Streptomyces sp. N35
CTCCCCGTGACCTGCACGGGGAGGGCGTCGTCGTACGCGGGAAACCGTCAGCGCCTGGCGGCCCGCATCCGCTCGCGGGCCACGGCGATCACGAGGACCAGCGCCGCCACACCCAGCGAGGGCAGCATCTGCTCACGGCCTGCGTCGTCGACCAGCATGTAGCCGCAGATGAAGACGATCATGCCGATGGTCAGCCAGGTCAGGACCGGGAAGAGCCACATCTTCACGACCAGCTTCTCCGGCGACTCGCGCAGGATGATGCCGCGCATCTTCAGCTGCGTGATGGCGATGACCAGCCACACGAACAGGGCGACCGCACCGGAGGAGTTGAGCAGGAACAGGAAGACGGTGTCCTCCCAGAGGTAGTTGGCCCCCACCGCGACGAAGCCGAAGACGACCGACGCGAGGATCGCGACCCGCGGCACACCATTGCGCTCGACCTTCGCGAACGACTTGGGCGCATCGCCGCGTCCGCCGAGCGAGAAGGCCATACGGGAGGCCGTGTACAGGCCCGAGTTGAGGCAGGACAGGACGGCCGTCAGGACGATCACGTTCATGATCTGGCCGGCGTGCGGGATGCCGATGGAGTCGAGGGCCGCGACGTACGAGCCCTTGTCGACGATCGACTTGTCGTTCCAGGGCAGCAGCGTCAGGACGACGAAGATCGAGCCCAGGTAGAAGACGGCGATCCGCCAGATCACCGAGTTGGTGGCCTTGGTGACCGCGCGCTGCGGGTCCTCGGACTCGCCGGCGGCAAGCGTGACGATCTCGCTGCCCATGAAGGAGAAGACCACCATCAGGACGCCGGTGAGGATCGCGCCCGCGCCGTTGGGCAGGAACCCGCCCGTGTCGGTGAGGTGGGCGAAGCCCGCGCCGGGGTTGTCCGAGCCGGGCAGGAAGCCGAACACCGCGAGGAAGCCGATCACGACGAACGCGCCGATCGCGACGACCTTGATCCCGGCGAACCAGAACTCGAACTCACCGTAGGAGCCGACCGACACCAGGTTCGTCGCGGTCAGCACGACCATGACGATCAGGGCCCAGCCCCACTGCGGGACGGCCGGGATCCAGCCTTCGAGGATGACCGCGCCCGCCGTCGCCTCGACGGCGAGGACGACGACCCAGAAGAACCAGTACAGCCAGCCGATGGTGAAGCCCGCCCAGCGGCCGAGCGCGCGGTCCGCGTACTCGGAGAAGGAGCCCGAGGCCGGGTTCGCGGCGGCCATCTCGCCCAGCATGCGCATCACGAAGACGACGAGGACGCCGACGAGCGCGTACGAGATGAGGATGGCGGGGCCCGCGGCGGCGATGCCGGAGCTGGAGCCGACGAAGAGTCCGGCACCGATCACACCACCGATCGCGATCATCGACAGATGGCGGTTCTTGAGGCCTGCCTTGAGGCCGTCGGAGCCGGGGGAGCCGTTCGAGCCGCCGGTGGAAGGAGCGCCATTGCCCTTGTGGGGCTGCGTGGCGTCTTCCTTCGCAAGGGACGGTTGCGAGGTCATACGCAAATCCTTAGGTTCTCGGGTTGCGAGCCCTGGCATTTAACCGGTCCGAAGGAAGAGTCGGAAGACCTGATTCCGGATCGTTGTATGAGGGCGAAGGTCCTGACCCGGGCGCGGCTACCCGATCACCGGCATGCCACACTCGGACGCATGCGCGTGTACCTCGGCTCCGACCATGCCGGCTACGAACTCAAGAACCACCTCGTCGAGTGGCTCAAGGCCCACGGCCATGAGCCCGTGGACTGCGGTCCGCACATCTATGACGCACAGGACGACTACCCGCCGTTCTGCCTGCGTGCCGCCGAGAAGACGGCCGCGGACCCGGACTCCCTGGGCATCGTGATCGGCGGCTCCGGCAACGGTGAGCAGATCGCCGCCAACAAGGTGCAGGGCGTCCGCTGCGCTCTCGCCTGGAGCGAGCAGACCGCCGCGCTCGGCCGCGAGCACAACGACGCCAACGTCGTCTCCATCGGCGGCCGGATGCACACCCTGGAGGAGTCGACGAAGTTCGTCGAGATCTTCCTCGGCACCCCCTACTCGGGTGAGGAGCGCCACACCCGCCGCATCGAGATGCTCTCGGCGTACGAGCGCACCCACGAGCTCCCGCCGATCCCGGCGCATCACCCGCAGGGCTGATCCCGGACATGTGCGGCGGGCCGGCTTCGGTCGGCCCGCTCACGTATGCCGTCGACGTGTTGACGTACTAGTTGACGTACTGAAGGAGAACACCCGTGCCTGAGGGGCACACGATCCACCGCCTGGCACAGGACCACCGTGAGCGCTTCCAGCGCCGGAAGGTCCGCGTCAGCAGCCCTCAAGGCAAGTTCTCCGACAGCGCAGCCCTCCTCGACGGCCGGATCCTCACCGCCGCCGAGGCCCACGGCAAGCACCTCTTCCTCGGCTTCGGCAGGATCGGCTGGATCCATATCCACCTCGGCCTGTTCGGCAAGCTCGGCTTCGGCGCCGGCCAGGCGCCACCGCCCACCGACACGGTGCGGCTGCGGCTCGCGCACCCCAAGGCGTACGCGGACCTGCGCGGCCCGACCACGTGCGCGCTGATCACGGACGGCGAGAAGCAGGCGATACACGACCGGCTCGGACCCGATCCGCTGCGCGAGGACGACGATCCGGACAAGGCGTGGGCGCGGATCAGCCGCTCCCGTACGACCATCGCCGCCCTGCTCATGGACCAGAAGGTGATCGCGGGCGTCGGCAACGTGTACCGCGCCGAGGTCCTCTTCCGGCACGGCATCGACCCGTACCGACCGGGCAAGGACCTCACCCCCGCCGAATGGGCCGCGATCTGGGCCGACTTGGTGGAGCTGATGCACGAGGGCGTACGCCACAACCGCATCGACACCGTGCGCCCCGAGCACACCCCGGAGGCGATGGGCCGCCCGCCGCGCGTGGACGACCACGGCGGCGAGGTCTACGTCTACCGCAGGGCCACCCTGCCCTGCCACATCTGTGGCGGCGAGATCCGCACCGCCGATCTCGCCGCCCGCAACCTCTTCTGGTGCCCGGGCTGTCAGCCCGCCTGAGTGACGTGCCCGCTCCCTCGGACCCTTTGAGCGCGCCGCCCGCTCAGAACCCGTGCGGCAGCCACGGCGCCACATCCGAGCCGAACGCCAGCGAGGCCGAGGCCAGCGCACCCGCGCGCAGCTCCTGGACCCGTCCGGCCGCGGCCAGCGACGTGAGCGTGTACCCGCCCAGGTAGGCGGCGCCCAACTCCCGTACGGACAAGGCCAGATCAGCCGCGTCCTCGGTGCGCTTGCACGAGGCGCCGAGCGGGTCTCCCGTGAGGCGCCAACGGCCCTCGTTCCAGGGGCAGAACGGGTCCGCGACCTCGAGGACGACATCCACGGGAGTGCGATACGTACGGGCTTCGAGCGCCGCGCCCACCTCCACAGGACGTACGTGGAGCGAGTCCCGCAGCCGCAGCGTGCAGCGGCGGATGTCGGACACCAGGTGCTGCCAGGCGTCGTCGGTGGGGCGGTTGCGCAGCTCGACCTTGGACATCAGGTCCATCGAGAGGAAGTGCCGCATCATCGCCGCCTGCGCGGCGGGCGTCGCGGCGTCCATATGGCGCACGGCCACCCTGCCGCACGGCCCCGCCGACTCCCAGTCCGGTTTCGTGGCGAACCGGGCGTATCCCACCAGCTCGCCTTCCTGCTCGGCGACCAGGCACTGCTGCGGTGAGAACCCGTTGCGGTCCTCCGGCGGATCGACCAGGAAGCCGACGTCCCAGCCCGGCGTACGCGCCAGCATCCCGGGCCTGCCGGGCACGAGCCGCGCGTACAGCTCCTCGCACCGCGCGAGCCACTCCTTGGCGTCAACAAGCCGCAGCCGTACGTCATCCGTACCGGCGGGAACCGCGAGCCGTACCCGCGTGCTGTCGATCTCCGCACCGAGCTGTTGGGTCGCGGTGCCGTACCCGAACCGCCCGTAGATCTCCGGCTCGGAGGCCGTGAGGACCGCGAGGGGTTCGCCGAGCGCGCGGACGTCGTCGAGCTGGCGGCGCATCATCGCCGTGAGGATGCCGCGGCGGCGGTGCGTGGACGCGACGCTCACCATCGTGACGCCGGCCGCGGGCACCAGGGCGCCGCCCGGGACGGTCATACGGAAGGAGAAGGCCCCCGCCGTACCGACGACCTCGTCGCCGTCCCACACCCCGAGGGAGCGCTCGGCCTCGGTGACGGACTGGTCGAACTCCCGCTCCTGCGGGGCCGACCGGACCCCGCCGAACGCCAGCTCCAGCTTGCTGAACCAGCGGTCCCAGTCACCTGGCTCCAGGGTGCGGATCTCAAATGTCATACGCCCTGCCTACCAGGCCCCCTGGACACTGGGCGAGGGATTTTCCCGGCCGCCGCCACGAGCTGTGCTCCTTGCGTCACACGCGGTGTGACCGGCCCCGCTCGTGCGGGGGACAACCCGGACCTCCCGTGCACGGGGCCGCCCCGGATGGATAGGGTCCACGGACAATGACCGGTGCACAGCGCGACCGTGCGGAACGCGCGGAAGCGGAGACGTTCCCGGCCCGGATGCGCAAACGCTGGCACCGGGCCCGCGTCGGGCTGCGCAAATCCGGGGTCGACTACTTCCGCGGCGACGGCTCCGACTGGATCGCGCTCGCGGGTCTGCTCCTGATGATTCCCGCGATCACGGCGGGCACGCTCGCGATACCCGTCTGGTTCTCACCGGCCCTGCTCTGTCTGCCGATCGTCGCCGGCGGACTGCTCCTTCGGCCCGCGAGCCTGCTCGGTCTGTACGCGGCCGCCGCCACGGCGCTGATCATCGAATCGTTCGCGCTCGGGCCGTACCAGGAAGGCCCGGCCACCGTCACGCCCGGCATAGTGCTCGTGGTCGCGGCCTGCGGATTCTTCGGCCTGCTGATCGCCCAGTTCCGCAGCCGGGTGGGCGTGCCCTGGCGGCGCGGCGGCACCATGCTCTTCGACCTGCGCGAACGTATCCGCGTCCAGAGCAAGCTGCCGACGCTGCCCGTCGGCTGGCACCGTGAGATGGCGCTGCGCCCGGCCGGCGGCCAGTCCTTCTCCGGCGACTTCGTCTGCGCGGCCCGTACGAACGGCGGCCGCACCCTGGAAGTAGTCCTCACCGACGTCTCCGGCAAAGGCATGGACGCGGCCTCCCGCGCCCTGCTCCTGTCCGGCGCCTTCGGGGGTCTGCTCGGTTCGCTGCCGCCGCACGAGTTCCTGCCCGCGGCCAACGGCTATCTGCTGCGCCAGGACTGGGACGAAGGCTTCGCGACCTCGATCCACCTCGCGCTCGACCTCGAATCCGGCGACTACGAACTGCTCTCCGCGGGCCACCCGCCGGCCGTGCAGCTGCACGCCGGTACGGGCCGCTGGGAGGAGATGAGCGCCGAAGGGCCGCTGCTCGGGGTGTACGACGGTGCGCAGTTCGACCCGGTCAAGGGTTCGCTGCGGCCCGGTGACGTCCTGATGCTGTTCACGGACGGCCTGGTGGAGACCTCCGACCGGGACCTGACCGAGGGCATCGACCGCCTCACCGGGGAAGCCGACCGCTATGTCGCGGGCGGCTTCCACGGCGCTGCGTGGCATCTCATCGAGGCGGTCGCCAAGGACGTCAACGACGACCGGGCACTGCTTCTGCTCTGCCGGGAGGCGTGAGCTCCACCTCGGCCGCCCTGCCCTTCGGCAGGACGCGCGCCAGCCAGTGCGACTGACCCGCGGCCAGCGGTCCGAGGACCGCGAGCAGCAGCACGTATCCCGCGATGAACGGCGAGAGCCGGTCGTCGAGTCCGGCGCCGGCCGCCATCGTGGCGAGGATCAGCGCGAACTCGCCGCGGGCCAGCAGGGTGGTGGAGATGTTCGCGGCGGGACCCGCCCCGAATCCGTAGACCCGGGCGGCCGCGAGACCCGCGAGCACGTTCATCACGAGCGTCACGGCCACGGCGGCCAGGACCGGCCAGATCACCACCGGCAGATCACCGGGGTCGATGGAGAGTCCGAACGCGAAGAAGAACATCGCGCCGAACGCGTCCCGCAGCGGATGCACCAGTTTGCGGATCCGCTCGCCCGACGTCGTACTGCCGAGCATCAGACCGACCATGAACGCGCCGATCGCGTCCGCGACCCCGAACCACTCCGAGACCCCGGCCATGAACACGGCCGCGCCCAGGAACGAGATCACCAGGAGCTCGTCGTCACGGGTGGCGAAGAGCTTGCCGACGATCCGGGTGCCGAAGCGGGCGGCGAGCGCGAGCAGGATCAGGAAGCCGAAGGCCTTGCCGCCGTCGAGCACGGCCGCGGACAGCGAGTCCGCGCCGGACAGGATGGGCTGCAATGCGGCCAGATACAGGGCGAGGAAGATGTCCTCGACCACGATGATCCCGAGGATCGGCTTGGTCTCGGGATTGCCGAGCCGTCCGGTGTCCACCAGGACCTTGGTGACGATCGCGGACGAGGAGATCCCGAGCACCCCGGCGAGGACCAGCGCTTCGGAGGTGCCCCAGCCGAGAGCGAATCCGAAACCCAGGCCGGCGCCGACGTTCAGCGCTAGGTAGCTCCCTCCGGCGATGGCCATTTTGCGGCCGCCCGCCTTGAGGTCGTCCATATGGAATTCGAGCCCGAGATAGAAGAGCAGCAGCACGAGGCCGAGCGCCGAGAGCATCTCGAGGTCGTGGGGATCGGCGACGAGCACGATCCCGGGGGTGTGCGGGCCGAGCAGGATCCCGGCCAGGATGAACAGCGGAATGGTGGGCAGTCCGATCCGGCCGCCGAGCCGGGCGAGGACCGCGGCGGCGAGAAAGGCGCCGCCCATGGCTATCAGGGTGTCTGCGTGTCCGATGGGCTTTCCTCCTGGCAAAGGGGGCGTCAAGAACTCGTCAATAGTTAGCTTACCAAAGTGTTTACGTGGCAACTATCTGACGGCCGGGCCGAACGAGGTGGGGGAAACCCCCCAGTGAACTTGGAGGCATACCTCATGGCCCCGGCAGGTGCCCGATTCGTACCGTCGTAAGCGATCGAAGACCGACACCGCAGTACGACGGAGGAGACCCGCACCATGGCGCTGCGACGAGGCAGGACCCGGGCCGAGCGCGCGGCGGTTTCCGGCGGTGAGGGGCACGGCGCGGCGTACCGCGGCGACCACGCGGTCGAACTGCGCGGCGTGACCCGCACCTACGGCCGCGGGCGCGGCACGGTGCATGCGTTGCGCGGGATCGATCTCGCCCTGGAGCGCGGCAGTTTCACCGCCGTGATGGGGCCCTCGGGATCGGGCAAGTCCACCTTCCTGCAGTGCGCGGCCGGCCTCGACCGCCCCAGCGCCGGCGCGGTACGCCTCGGCGGTACGGAGATCACGGGCATGGGCGAGAACAAGCTCACGGAGCTGCGCCGCACCCGGCTCGGCTTCGTCTTCCAGGCGTTCAACCTGCTCCCGTCGCTCACGGTCGAGCAGAACGTCCTGCTGCCCCTGCGTCTCGCCGGAGAGCGCCCCGACCGCCGGCGCGCCGCCGAGGTGCTCGCGCAGGTCGGCCTGACCGACAAGGCGCGGCGCCGTCCCGGGGAACTGTCCGGCGGCCAGCAGCAGCGCGTGGCGATCGCCCGCGCGCTGGTCACCCGCCCGGACGTGATCTTCGCGGACGAGCCGACCGGCGCCCTCGACACCACAACCGCCTCCGAAGTCCTGGGACTTCTGCGCTCGGCCGTCGACGGCCTCGGTGCGACCGTCGTGATGGTCACGCACGACCCGGTGGCCGCGGCGTACGCCGACCGCGTCCTCTTCCTCGCGGACGGCCACCTCGCGGATCGCCTGGAGCGCGCCGACGCCCAGCGGATCGCCGCCCGGATGGCGGCCCTCAGCGCACCCGTGTACGCAGGGGCCGGGGCCTGATGGCCGGGCCCAACGGCCTTGCGCGGGCCGCAATCCGCTTCAAGCCGGCCTCGTTCGCGGGTACGTTCATCGCGCTCGCCATGGCCGCGCTGATCGTCTCGGCCTGCGGCATCCTTCTGGAGACGGGCGTACGGGCCTCCGTGCCGCCCGAGCGTTACGCCGCCGCCCCCGTGGTCGCCGCCGCCGACCAGCAGGCGCACTTCATCACCGGCAGCGCCGACGGCCGCCATGACTCCCCGCACCCCGTGCCCGACCGGGCCCGCCTCGACAACTCCCTCGTGGCGAAGGCGGGTTCGGTACCCGGCGCGCGTACCGCCGTCGCCGATCTGACCTTCCCCGTGCAGAGCGCCGACGGCGCCGTGACGGCCCACAACTGGGGCTCGACCTCGTTCACCGGTGAGCGACTGAGCAGCGGCTCGGCGCCCAAGACCGGTCAGGTCGTACTGAACAAGGGGCGCGTCGGCGACCGCGTCTCCTTCACGACACCGGACGGCCCGCGCACCTTCACCGTCTCCGGGCTGACCCGCGCGCAAGAGCCGACCGCATGGTTCGCCGACTCCGAGGCCGTACGGATCTCCGGGCACCCCGGAAAGGTCGACGCCATCGCCGTACTGCCCGAAAAGGGCGTGTCCGACAGCGAGTTGAAGGCACGGGTCGCCCAGGCGCTCGACGGCAAGGCGAAGGTGTACGCGGGACAGGACCGCGGCGCCGCCGAGGACGGCTCCCTCGCCTCGGCCCAGGAGGTGCTCACCGGAATCGGCGGCTCCTTCGGCGGAGTCGCCACCATGGTCGCCGTGTTCACCGCGGCCGGTACCGTCGCGCTCTCCGTCGGCCAGCGCGCCCGCGAGTTCGCACTCCTGCGGGCGATCGGCGCGACACCCCGGCAGATCCGCCGCACCATCGCCACCGAGGCCCTGACGCTCGCACCGCTCGCCGGCGCGGTCGGCTGTCTGCCCGGAATCGGGCTCGCGGCCTGGTGGTTCGGTCAGCTGCAGGCGAAGGGCGCGGTACCGGAGACGGTCCAACTCTCCGTCTCCTGGATCCCGTTGGCCAGTGCCACCGGCGCCGTCATCCTCACGTCCCTGCTCGCCGGATACACCGCGGCCCGCCGCGCCTCGCGCATCAAGCCGGGTCAGGCACTCGGCGAGGCGAGCGTGGAACGGCTGCGACCGGGCTGGATCCGTACCCCCCTCGGCGTCGGGGCACTTGTCGGCGGCTTCTTCTTCTCCCGTCTCGCCGCGAGCGAGTCCGGCGAGGACGCGGCCAACGCGGCGCTCGGCGTCGTGATGCTCTTCATGCTGGCCGTCGCCCTGCTCGGCCCGTTCATCGCCCGCGCCTGCGCGGCGCTCTTCGGATTTCTGCTGCGCGGCGCGGGCGCGTCCGGCCAGCTGGCCGCCGCCAACTCCCGTACGAACGCACGCCGGATGGCCTCCGCCATCACCCCCATCGTGCTCGCGATGGCCTTCGCCTCGACGCTCGTCTTCATGCACACCAGCGAGGACCGGGCCGCCGGGCGCCAGCAGTCGGCCGGCATCACCGCCGACCACATCGTGCGCGCGGACGCGGGTCTGCCCGCCGATGCCCTCACCCGCACCGACGCCACGTCGGCCGTGGGTGTGCTCAAGACCTCGGTCCTCGTCCCGGCGGGATCCGGCGCCGACCGCTGGCTCCAATCCGCCTCCGCCCAGGGCATTTCCGGTACGGCGAAGGCGCTGGCCCAGGTGCAGGACCTGGACGTACGCGAGGGCACGCTCGCGCTCGGCAGGAACGAGGTCGCCCTCGACGCCACGCTCGCCCAGAGCGCCGAGGTCGGCGTGGGCGAGCGCATCGAACTGCGCCTGCCGGACGGCACGAAGGCCACGCCGACCGTGGCCGCGATCTACGGCCGGGGGCTCGGCCTCTCCCAAGTCACCCTCGCCCAGGAGCTGGTGGCCCCGCATGTCACCTCGTCCTTCGCCACCGAACTGTGGACGAAGGGCGGCACGGCCGAGGCGCTCGCACCGCTCGGCGGCCAGGTCCTCGACCGCGACGCCTACACCGGCGCCGAGTCCACCGACCGCGCGCTCAACGCCTGGGCCAACACCACCATGGCGGCGGTCCTCGGCGGCTTCGCGGCCCTCGCCGCCGGCAACACCCTCGTGATGACGGTCCTCGACCGCCGCCGCGAACTCGGCATGCTCCGCCTGATCGGATCCACCCGCCGCCAGGTGCTCCACATGGTCGGCTGGGAAGCCCTCCTCGTCGCCTGCGCGGGCATCGCGCTCGGCTCGGCCATCGCCCTGGCGACCCTGGTCCCGATGATGAACGGCCTCACGGGCGAAAACCCGTACATACCGCCTCTTCTCTACGGATCCTTCGCGGCCTCGGCGATCGGCCTCGGCCTGCTCGCCACCCAACTGCCGGCCAGGGCGGCGCTGCGGACGGCCCCCTAGGGCGTGAGCCCTGGGGCTGGTGGGGGGCGATTGCATGCCGGGACCATCAATTGATAGAGATGACTCCGTATGCAATCCGTCATGCAGTCCGCCATGCAATCCAGTCCGTACTGGCCGGGGGAGGCCCGATGAAGTTCGATATGGGTGCGTCCGTGTTGTCGAATCTGCGGTCGCAGTCGCAGGGT
>NZ_JAEIMH010000137.1:0-4439 GCF_016464295.1 Streptomyces sp. N35
TGTTTTGCGTCACTTCCCGTCCACGTTGTCCGGACAGCATCCGCGGCATGGGGACAGTCGCAATGCTCAAGGCCGCGGGTATCGGACTCGGTGACGAGGTGATCGTGCCGGCGTACGGCAACGCCGAGATCGCCGAAGCCGTGGTGTCCGCCGGTGGACTGCCTGTGTTCGCCGATATCGATCCCGGTACGTACTGTCTGGATGCCTCTTCCGTCACCGCCGCCATAGGGCCGTGCACGGCTGCCATTGTCGCCGTGCGGCGCTTCGGGGAGTCGGAGGGGCTGCAGCGGGTGCATGAAGTCGGCACCGGCAAGGGGTTGTTGGTGCTTCTGGAGGCTGACACGGTCGGCCCGGGGTCGGTGGCGCGGCGGCGGGCGCATGCGGCCTATCTGTCGGCTCGTCTCCGGGGCGTCGACGCTCCGGTGCACAGCGCGGGACACACGTATCAGCAGTATGTGGTGCGTGTTCCGGGGAATGGGCGGCCCGATCGTGATGCCTTCGCTCGCGCCGTACGGGCCAAGGGAGTTCGCTGTTCGGTGCCGGTGAAGACTCCGGTGCACCGGCTGCCCGAGTACCGGCGGGATGTGGCGCTGCCCGAGACCGAGCGGGCCGCCGACGAGACGCTCGCGCTGCAGATCGGCGGCGAGCTGAGCCGTCGCGAGCTGCAGCGGATCGTGGCCTCGTGCAATGCGCTCGGTGGGCTGCTCGTGCCCGCCTTCTGAAGGGTGCTCAAGGCAGCGTCTCGAGGAAGGCTCGGGTCGCCGGGGTCGGGTTGAACTTGCTCCATGCCACGTACTCCGCGCGCCGCGGACCGTCGATGACCGACAGGACCCGGACGCCGGGATATGCGTGGGCGATGGGGGAGGGGAGCAGGGCCACGGCCAGGCCGCGGCTCACGATGCGCAGCATCAGTTCGGCCGACATCAGCTCGTAGGCGACCTCGCGATCCAACTCCGCCGCCTCGAAGGCGAGATCGCTCTGTGAGCGGCCCTGGGATCCGACGGGGAAGTCGGCGAAGGGCGACTCGGCGAGCCGGCGGAGTGTGACCTTGCTCTGGTCCGCGAGGGCGTGATCCGGTGCCACCACGGCGACCAGCTTCTCGCGGGCCAGTTCGCGGGTCTCCACTCCCTGGGGTTCGCGTGAGGCCGGCAGGCCCAGGAAGGCGACGTCGAGTTCGCCGGCGGTCACCTGGGCGCTCATGGCGTCGCTCGATCCCACGTGCAGACTGACTTTGACCTGCGGGTACCGCTCGCGATAGCGCTGCAGGACGGTGGGGATGTCGACGGCGGCGACCGTGGGGATGATGCCGATCCTGAGGCTGCCCCTGACCTCGCCGACCGCGGCCGCCGCTTCGGCCGCGGCGAGCTCCGCGGCTTCGACGCACTGTTTCGCCCGTACGAGAAAGGCTTCGCCGGCCGGGGTCAGCTCCACGCGGCGGCTGGTGCGGGCGAAGAGCTGTACGCCCAACTCGCGTTCCAGGGAGCCGATCTGGTGGCTCAGCGCCGACTGGGCGACGTAACACTGGCGGGCGGCGCGGGTGAAGTTGCGGGTCTCGGCGACGGCGAGTGCGTAGCGGAGTTGTCTGAGCTCCATGCGATCTATCGTGCATCGCGATCGGTTCCATGACAACCATGTGTTGGACCGATCGATAGGCACGGGCTGAGACTCTTCGTATGACCACAGTGATGACCCCGCGGCCGGTGAAGCCGGCAGCGCCCAAGGCGCGTTCCCTGGCTGTCGGCGGCACCGTCGCCCTGATCCTGGCCACCGCCCTCGCGCCCATGGCGTGGGGCACGACCTACGCGGTGACGACGGAGTTCCTGCCGCCCGATCACCCGTTGTTCGCGGCGCTGTTGAGGTCGCTGCCCGGTGGACTCCTGCTCGTCCTGCTCACCCGGGTCCTGCCGCACGGCGCGTGGTGGTGGAAGGCGGCGGTGCTCGGTGTGCTGAACATCGGCGCGTTCTATCCGCTGCTCTTTCTGACCGCCGAACTGCTGCCCGGTGGGGTCGCGGCCACGCTCGGTGCCGTACAGCCCCTGATCGTGGCCGGACTCGCGGTCGGTGTGCTGCGGGAGCGGCCGTCGCTGTGGCGGATCGGATGGGCGGTGGCGGGGGCGGTCGGAGTCGGCCTGGTCGTCATCGGTCCTGCCGCCGGGCTCGGGCCCGCCGGGATAGGCGCGGGGCTGCTCGGTACCGCGTCCATGGCGTTCGGTGTCGTCCTCACCAAGCACTGGAAGGCTCCCGCCGGGGTCGGGCCCGTGGCCATGACCGGGTGGCAGCTCACGGCCGGAGGGCTGTTCCTGTTGCCGCTGACCGTGCTGTTCGAGGGTGCTCCTTCGCAGATCGACGGTCAGGCGGTCCTCGGCTACCTGTGGCTGGGGACGGTCGGCGGGTTCATCGCGCACACCCTGTGGCTGCGGGGCATCCGGCGGCTTCCGGTGACCGCCACCGCGCTGCTCGTCCTCGTCTCGCCGCTGGTGGCCGCCGTGATCGGTGCCTCCGTGCTCGGCGAGTCCTTCTCCGCAGTGCAGCTCGTGGGTCTGGTGCTCGCTCTCGGGGCGCTGGTCGCCGGGCAGCTGAGCCCTCGCCGTGCACACAGCTGATCCCCGCCCGTAATCCGAGGAAGGAACTACTCCCATGAAGATCACTGTCATTGGCGCTACGGGCATGGTCGGCAGTCGGGTCACCGCCGAAGCCGTACGTCGGGGGCATGGCGTCACCGCCGTGTCGCGCAGTGCGCCGGAGCGGCTGCCTGAGGGTGCCGAGTGGGTGGCCGGGGACGTGGCACGCCCGCAGGAGCTCGAGCCGCTGATCGCGTCCGCCGATGCCGTCGTCCTCGCGATCCGTCCGGCTCCGGGAGCAGAGGCGGAGATAGCGCCCCTTACCGGGCAGTTGCTCGATGTGGCCGCTGGTACACCGCTCCTGATCGTGGGCGGTGCCGGTCCGCTGCGCAGCCCGTCGGGCGGTCTCGTCGTCGACGACACCGCGTACGTGCCGCGGCAGTGGCGGGCCGTCGCGGCGGCGAGCACCGAGCAACTGCGGGTCAGCACCGGTCACTTCAACACGGGCTGGACCTACCTGAGCCCGCCTGCGCTCCTCGAGCCCGGTGAGCGCACGGGGACGTACCGGCGCGGTGGTGACACCCTCCTCGTCGGCCCGGACGGGCTGTCGCGGATCAGCGCCGAGGATCTGGCGGTGGCGGTGCTCGACGAGTTGCAGGCGCCGTCCGGAGAGCGCCACCTCACCGTCGCCTACTGAACGGGCGTGGCCTCAAGCCGCTTTCTTGGGATGCGACTTGAAGAACTCCCACATCAGGTCCGTGGCGTTCACCGCCGCTTCCCGCTCGGCCATGTCGGCCTTGCCCTGCGGCCAGCTGTGGCCCATCTCCGGCAGCCGGTACGCGACGACTTCGGAGCCGTCCGCACACCGCGCGGCGGTGCGGGTGATCTTCTGCTTCAGCTTCGCGGGCGGCTGCTCCTCGCACTTCAGACGCTCCTGCCAGATGCTGAGGCCGGCGTTGAAGACCGGGTACCACTTGTCCTCGCCGCCGATGAAGGTGATCACCGAGACCGGGGACTTCGGCACGTACGAGGCCGGATCGGTGATACGGCCGCTGTAGCCGCCGCTGACCGGGGCGATGGCGGCGATGGTGTCGGAGAGTTCGACGGCCAGCTTGAAGGACATGTCCCCGCCGTTGGAGATGCCCGTGGCGTAGATCCGCTGCGGGTCGGCACCCCACGTATCGACAAGGCTCTTCGTCATCGTACGGAGGAAGCCGACGTCGTCCGCGCTGCCGCAGCAGACCAGGGCGTTCATCCCGCCGTTGAGGCCCTCGGGATAGACGGTGAGGAAGTTCTCCTGGTCGGCCTTGGCGGACAGGGCGCTGAGCTGGGCGACATGGGTGCCGGTGCTCGGGTACGGGTGCATCACGATCACCAGGGGGAGCTTCTGGCCCGGTGTGTACGAGGGCGGTGCGTGGACCGCGTACGTACGCTTCTCGCCCTTCCAGTCGAGGGTGACGGTCTGGTCGCCGGGCCCTGGACTCGCTTTCGGCGAGGCGGACTTGGACGGCTTCCCGGACTTCTTGTCCTTCGCGTCACCCGAGCCGGATGAGCAGCCGGCCAGCGCGAGGGTGAGCGTAAGGAGGGCGGTGGTGAGTGCGCGGCGTAAACCCGTAGGCGACATGCGCGCATGGTGGCAGCGTCGCAGGGGGCGGTCCAGAGGAAGCGGTGGTTCTGTTGGGGCCGGGATTCGGGGTATGATCTGTGTCGTTGCCGAGCGGGAAACCGTGCAGGTCAACAAGCCCCTATAGCTCAGTCGGTAGAGCGTCTCCATGGTAAGGAGAAGGTCTGCGGTTCGATTCCGCATGGGGGCTCGGACAGGAAAACCACCTGCCCCCCGCCCGCCGGGGGGTGTCTTGTGGTCTGCGCGGCCTCGGC
>NZ_JAEIMH010000137.1:4449-15203 GCF_016464295.1 Streptomyces sp. N35
CCCGGTGACCGGGCGGGGTTTTCTGCGTTCCGGGCCTCTGCGACCCGGTGCCGGGATCAGTCCTTGTGCGGCTCCGGGACGCGCATCGCGAGGATCGCCATGTCGTCCGACGGCGCGTCCGTCGCGAAGCGCTCCACCGCGCGCATCACGCGGGAGGCGACGGCGCCCGCGGTCAGGCCGGTGCAGTTGGTCAGGACGTCCATCAGACCGTCGTCGCCGAGCATCCGCGTGCCCTCGCGGCGCTCGGTCACTCCGTCCGTCACACACAGGAGCACGTCGCCGGGCTCGAGCGTCATGGTCTGCTCGTACAGCTCCAGGTCGTCCATCACGCCGAGCAGCGGCTGTGGTTCGGCGAAGGGTTCGACCGTGCCGTCCTGGCGCAGGCGCAGCGGCAGGGGATGGCCGGCGCACACCAGCTTCAGGACCGCCGAGCCGTCCTCCTGCGGCCACAACTCCCCGTACAGCAAGGTGAGGAAGCGGCTGCGGGCGCCCTCGTCGAGGATCGCCGCATTGAGGCGTTCGAGGACCGCGGGACCGCCGAAGCCCTCGCGGGCCAGGAGTCTGAGGGCGTGGCGGGCGAGGCCGGTGACCGCGGCGGCCTCCGGGCCCGTGCCGCAGACGTCGCCGATCGCGAAGCCGTACGCGCCGTCGCGGATCGGGAAGAGGTCGTAGAAGTCGCCGCCGACCTCGTTGCCCTCGCCGGCCGCGCGGTAGATCACCTCGACCTCGACGCCCGGGATCTGGGGGAGGCCGGGCGGGAGCAGGCTGCGCTGGAGGGACTGACTGATGGCCATGCGCTCCGAGTACAGACGCGCGTTGTCGAGCGCGAGGGCGGCCCGGCGCGAGAGGTCCTCGGCGAGTTCGAGGATCTCCTGGCGGAAGTGCTCCTCGGAGGGCTTGCCGAGCGTGAGCATGCCGATGACGCGGTTACGGGCGACGAGGGGGAGAACGACCGTCTCGCCGCCGACCGCGGAGGCCGTCGCGAGGGTCGTCCCGATTCCGGCGGCCAGGCGCGTGGGCTCGCCGAGACCGAGGCTGCGCATCGAGGTGCGCAGGGCGGCGCGGTGGGCCGCTTCCGATGGCGCGTTCCAGACGCGGGCGCCCGGGGTCGGCACCGGGTCCGGGGGATCGATGCGCTGCAGCAGGGCCTTGAGACCGTCGATACGGTCCTCGTCCTCATGCAGGACGTAGGAGAGATACGGCTCCGACGACTGGTCCGCGATCGTGTAGACCGCGCACCAGGTGGCCAGCGTCGGGACGGTCATCTGGGCCATGAGCGCCAGGGTCTGGTCGCGGTCCAGGGTGCCGGCGAGCAGGTCGGAGGCCTCGACCAGGAAGCTCAGGGAGCCGCGGCGCAGGCGCTCGAGCTCGCCGAGGCGGGCGGACTCGACGTTGAGCGCGATGCGGTCGGCGGCGAACTGGAGGCGCAGCGCCTCCTCGTTCGAGTACCGCCCAGGCGCCTCGGCCGCGACGCCGAGCGAGCCGGTGAGCCGGCCCTCGACCTTGAGCGGGACGGTGACGACCGAGCGCATCCCGGTGCCGTTGAGCAGCGGGGCCGCGCCCGGTACGACGGTGAGGTCCTCGTGCACCGCGGGCATGCGCGCCGAACCGTAGCGCCCCGTGCCGGCCTCAACGGGTACGCGGGCGAAGCGCTGGCGGGCGGAGGGCAGGCCGGTCGAGGCGCGCACCTCCAGCTCCGTCTCGTCGTCCGTGGCGAGCAGCAGGAAGGCCGCGTCGCCGTCGAGCATGTCGCGGGCGCGCTCGACCGTGCGCTGAAGGAGCCCGTCGAGATCGTCGGGTGCGGGGGAGCCGATGAAGGTGTCGAAGGGGTCGGCCGCCGTGCCCGCGTCCGGGAGCGTCGCCGCGTCGGGGGCCGGCCCGCGGTGCGGGCTCTGCAGCACGGCGCGTTCGTGGTCCCGTACGAGCAGACAGACCGTCGACGGATCGCCCTCCGGGTCCCGTACGCGCAGATGAGAGGCGTAGACGGGGATCACTCGGCCGTCGGCGCCGCGGATCCCGTAACTGCCTTCCCAGCGCGAGAGCTGGAGCGCCTCGACGATGCCCGTGCTCGTGCCGGGGGTGTGCGGCCAGGCCGCGAAATCGGTGAGCGGGCGGCCGAGGACCTTCTCGCTCTCGTATCCGAAAAGGCTCTCCGCGGCGTCGCTCCACGCGGTGATCGCGCCCTCGCGGTCGATCTGGACGACGGCGACATGGACGCGCGGGTCGGTGACCGGCAGCAGGTCGACCGGGAGCGCGGGGCCCGCGGTGCGGGTGCCGACCGGGCGCTCGGGGAGGTCGAGACGGAACCAGACCTGTTTGAACGTGGGCGTGTACTCGACACCCCAGCGGCTGGCGAGCGCCGCGCACAGCTGGAGGCCGCGGCCGCCTTCGCGGTCCGGACTTCCAAGAGTGCGCAAAGACTGCTGAAGCGGGATCTCTCGCTCCGGATAACGGTCGGCGACCTCGATCCGTACAGCATCTTCACTGCGCAGGCACAGCACATCGGCGGTGGTGCCGGCGTGGACCACGGCATTGGTGACAAGTTCGCTGGTCAGGACCACCGCGTCATCGATGATGTCGGTATAGCCCCAGCCCTGGAGGGTGTCGCGGACGAACGCTCGGGCACTGGCCACCGAGCGCCCGACGGGCTCGAAGGTGGCGGCCGCTCGCGCGGTGATCACAGCACTCCCTGTGCGCGTATCGGTGTCGGATCCGTCCACGTACACGTTTCCCCTGCCCATCGTGCGGCCGCCCCTCCACAAGCGCGTCAGCCCGTAATTTCCCGTAGTACCGCCCAGGCCGGACGGACCGGGGTGGTTGGACAGCCGGATGCCAGATTACTTACCTTCGCGGTTCATGCGGATGCCGGTTGCCGTGTTTCCGCCCGGAGGGTGCCGACGAACACTTCGGCGGAGTACGAAGCTGCCGAAGTGTTATGGCCTGGTTCGGACAGGGTGAAACACTGGGCAAGCTCTGAAGGACAGTCGGAGTAGCCCGGGAATCCCGGCAACGAGCATCGAGCAACCGAGCGAGTGGTCGACCCCTGCGGGAGGGACACGGTGGAGTCCGGTACAGCTGCGCGAGGCAAGTCCACGCGCGCGAAAGGCGCTCAGTCCCGTGCCGGCCGCGGTAACGGGACGGTGGAAGTCGATGCCGCGGCACTGAACAAGCTGGTCGCCGCGCTGGCAGCGATGCGGGACGGTAACTTCCGCAAGCGTCTGACGGTCACGAACGACGGCGTGATGGGCGAGATCGCGGCGCTCTACAACGATGTCGCGGACCGCAATCTGCATCTGACCGGCGAGCTCTCGCGGGTACGGCGCATGGTCGGCCGTGAGGGAAAGCTCACGGAACGGCTCGAGAGCGGCGCCTACGAGGGCTCGTGGGCGGCGGCGATCGACGCGTCCAACGCCCTGGTCGACGATCTCGTACGTCCCGTCTCCGAGGTCGGACGGGTGCTCTCCGCGGTCGCCGAGGGCGACCTCGAGCAGCGCATGGAGCTGCGCGCGCCCGGCTCCGACGGCTCGGCGCACCCGCTGCGCGGTGAGTTCCTGAAGGTCGGCCGCACGGTCAACAACCTGGTCGACCAGCTCTCCCGGTTCACCGACGAGGTCACGCGCGTGGCCAGCGAGGTCGGTACGGAGGGCAAGCTGGGCGGGCAGGCCCGGGTGCGCGGAATGTCCGGTTCGTGGAAGGACCTCACGGATTCGGTCAACACCATGGCGTACCGGCTCACTGCGCAGGTGCGTGACATTGCTCTCGTCACCACCGCGGTCGCCAAGGGCGATCTGTCGCGCAAGGTGACGGTGCATGTCGCGGGCGAGATGCTCGAGCTGAAGAACACCGTGAACACCATGGTCGACCAGCTCTCCTCCTTCTCCTCCGAGGTCACGCGTGTGGCCCGCGAGGTGGGTACGGAAGGCGAGCTGGGCGGTCAGGCGCAGGTGCCGGGCGTGGCCGGCGTGTGGAAGGACCTCACCGACTCGGTGAACCTGATGGCCGGCAACCTCACCGCGCAGGTGCGCGGCATCGCCGAGGTCACCACGGCCGTCGCCAACGGCGATCTGTCCCGCAAGGTCACGGTGAGCGCGCGCGGCGAGGTCGCGCAGCTCGCCGAAACGATCAACCAGATGACCGAGACGCTCCGGACGTTCGCGGACGAGGTCACGCGCGTGGCGCGCGAGGTCGGCTTCGACGGGCAGCTCGGCGGTCAGGCGCTCGTGCCGGGCGCGGCGGGTACGTGGAAGGACCTCACCGACTCGGTGAACACGGTCTTCCGCAACCTCACCACCCAGGTGCGTGACATCGCCACCGTGACGACCGCGGTCGCCAGCGGTGATCTCTCGCAGAAGGTCACCGTCGACGTGGCCGGCGAGATGCTGGAACTCAAGAACACCGTCAACACGATGGTCGACCAGCTCTCCGCCTTCGGCTCCGAAGTCACGCGTGTGGCACGGGAGATCGGCGTCGAGGGTGAGCTCGGCGGGCAGGCCGAGGTGCCCGGTGCGGCCGGTACGTGGAAGGACCTCACCGACTCGGTGAACACCGCCTTCCGCAACCTCACCGGCCAGGTGCGCAACATCGCCCAGGTCACCACGGCTGTGGCGAACGGCGACCTTTCTCAGAAGGTCACTGTCGACGTCTCCGGCGAGATGCTCCAGCTGAAGAACACCGTGAACACGATGGTGGACCAGCTCTCCAGCTTCGCCGACCAGGTGACCCGTATGGCCCGTGACGTGGGCACCGAGGGGCGTCTGGGCGGACAGGCGCGCGTGGACGGCGTCTCCGGTACGTGGAAGGACCTCACGGACTCCGTCAACTTCATGGCGGGGAACCTGACTTCACAGGTACGGCAGATCGCCCAGGTCACCACCGCGGTGGCCCGTGGCGATCTGTCGCAGAAGATCGAGGTCGACGCGCGCGGCGAGATCCTGGAGCTGAAGAACACCATCAACACGATGGTCGACCAGCTCTCCGCCTTCGCCGACCAGGTGACCCGGGTGGCCCGCGAGGTGGGTACGGAGGGCCGGCTCGGCGGTCAGGCGCAGGTGCCCGGCGTCGCCGGAGTGTGGCGCGATCTGACCGACTCCGTGAACGGCATGGCCGGAAACCTCACGGCCCAGGTCCGTAACATCGCGCAGGTCGCGACCGCGGTGGCCCGCGGTGACCTCTCGCAGAAGATCGAGGTCGACGCGCGCGGCGAGATCCTGGAGCTGAAGAACACCCTCAACACGATGGTGGACCAGCTCTCCAGCTTCGCCGACCAGGTGACCCGGGTGGCCCGCGAGGTGGGCACCGAGGGCATCCTCGGCGGACAGGCCGAGGTCCAGGGCGTCGCGGGCACGTGGAAGGACCTCACGCAGTCCGTGAACTTCATGGCGAACAACCTGACTTCACAGGTGCGCAACATCGCCGAGGTCACCACCGCGGTCGCCATGGGCGACCTGTCGAAGAAGATCACCGTCGACGCGAAGGGCGAGATCCTCGAACTCGTCACGACCGTCAACACCATGGTTGACCAGCTCTCCAACTTCGCCGAGCAGGTCACGCGCGTGGCCCGCGAGGTGGGTACGGAGGGCCAGCTGGGCGGTCAGGCCCGGGTGCCGGGAGTCACCGGCATCTGGAAGGACCTCAGCGACAACGTGAACCTGATGGCCTCCAACCTGACCAGCCAGGTGCGCAACATCTCGCAGGTCGCGATGGCGGTCGCCAACGGCGATCTGACCCGTACGGTCACGATCGAGGCGCGCGGCGAGGTCGCGCAGCTCGCCGACACCTTCAACACCATGGTGCGCACCCTGAGTTCGTTCGCCGACCAGGTCACCAAGGTGGCCCGCGAGGTGGGCACGGACGGCATCCTCGGCGGCCAGGCCCGCGTACCCGGCGTCGCCGGTACGTGGAAGGACCTCACCGAGTCCGTGAACCAGATGGCGGCCAACCTCACCGGCCAGGTGCGCAACATCGCGATGGTCACGACCGCCATCGCCAAGGGCGATCTCACCAAGAAGATCGACATCGACGCGCGCGGCGAGATCCTGGAGCTCAAGACCACCATCAACACCATGGTCGACCGGCTCTCCTCCTTCTCCGAGGAGGTCACCCGAGTCGCCCGGGAGGTGGGTACGGAAGGCCAGTTGGGCGGTCAGGCGCGCGTCCGCGACGTCGACGGCACCTGGCGCGACCTCACCGAGTCCGTGAACGAGATGGCCGGGAACCTGACCCGGCAGGTGCGCGCGATCGCCGCGGTCGCCACCGCGGTGACCCGCGGCGACCTCAACCTGAAGATCGACGTCGACGCGGCGGGCGAGATCCAGGTGCTGCAGGACAACATCAACACGATGATCGCCAACCTGCGCGACACCACCATCGCCAACAAGGAGCAGGACTGGCTCAAGGGCAACCTGGCCCGGATCTCCGGTCTCATGCAGGGCCGCCGCGACCTCGCGGACGTGGCCGGCCTGATCATGAGCGAGCTGACCCCGGTGGTCTCCGCGCAGCACGGCGCGTTCTTCCTGGCCATGCCCTCGGACGACGCCAAGGAGGTCGGGGCGTCCGACGAGGAGGCGTACGAGCTGCGGATGATGGGCAGTTACGGCTACTCGATGGGCTCGATGCCGACGTCCTTCAAGCCGGGCGAGACGCTGATCGGCACGGCCGCGCAGGAGCGGCGCACGATCCTCGTCGAGAACGCGCCCTCCGGCTATCTCAAGATCGCCTCGGGTCTCGGGGACGCCCCGCCGGCGCAGGTGATCGTCCTTCCGGTGCTCTTCGAGGCGCAGGTGCTCGGGGTGATCGAGCTGGCCTCGTTCCAGCCGTTCACCCAGATCCAGCGGGACTTCCTCAGCCAGATCGCCGAGATGATCGCGACCAGCGTCAACACCATCTCCGTCAATACGAAGACGGAGGTGCTGCTCAAGCAGTCGCAGGAGCTCACCGAGCAACTCCGGGACCGCTCCGAGGAGTTGGAGAACCGGCAGAAGGCGCTCCAGCTGTCCAACGCCGAGCTGGAGGAGAAGGCCGAGCTGCTCGCCCAGCAGAACCGCGACATCGAGGTCAAGAACACCGAGATCGAAGAGGCCCGCCAGGTCCTCGAGGAGCGTGCCGAACAGCTCGCGGTCTCGATGCGCTACAAGTCCGAGTTCCTCGCGAACATGTCCCACGAGCTGCGCACCCCGCTCAACTCGCTGCTGATCCTCGCCAAGCTGCTCGCCGACAACGCCGAGGGCAACCTCTCGCCCAAGCAGGTCGAGTTCGCCGAGACGATCCACGGAGCGGGTTCCGACCTGCTCCAGCTGATCAACGACATCCTGGACCTGTCCAAGGTCGAGGCGGGCAAGATGGACGTCTCGCCGACGCGGATCGCGCTCGTCCAGCTCGTGGACTATGTCGAGGCGACATTCCGGCCGCTCACCGCGGAGAAGGGCCTTGATTTCTCCGTACGGGTGTCTCCGGAGCTGCCCGCGACGCTGCACACGGACGAGCAGCGACTGCTCCAGGTGCTGCGCAACCTCCTGTCGAACGCGGTGAAGTTCACCGACTCCGGCGCCGTCGAGCTGGTCATCCGGCCCGCGGGCACCGAGGTGCCGCACGAGATCCGCACCCAGCTCCTGGAGATGGGCACGCTGCGCAGCCCGGACGCGGACATGATCGCGTTCTCGGTCACCGACACCGGCATCGGTATCCCGGGCAGCAAGATGCGGGTCATCTTCGAGGCGTTCAAGCAGGCCGACGGCACCACCAGCCGCAAGTACGGCGGTACGGGCCTGGGTCTTTCGATCAGCCGGCTCATCGCGCGGCTGCTCGGCGGCGAGATCCACGCGGCGAGCGAACCGGGCCGCGGCTCGACCTTCACGCTGTACCTGCCGATGCACCCCAACGAGCTGCCGCCGCAGGAGTACGCCCAACTCGCCACCGCCATCGAGCCGGCGAGCCACACGGGCCTGCAGGCGCTGCCGCCCGCGCCGGTCGACGAGCCGTTCGCGGCGAGCGAGAACGGCAAGGCGGAGCTCTCGGAGCCTGAGCCGGTGGCCCAGTCGGGCACCCTGTTCCGGCGCCGCAGGCGCTCCGTACAGGCTGCCGAGCCGCGGGCCGCGCTGCCCGGCCAGACCGCGGGACAGAGCGGTCAGGAGCCGTGGACGGGCGCGGAACAGCCGGCGCCGCAGCAGCGGCCCAGCTACCACTTCGGTGGCGAGAAGGTCCTGATCGTCGACGACGACATCCGCAACGTCTTCGCGCTGACCAGCGTCCTCGAACAGCACGGCCTGTCCGTCCTGTACGCGGAGAACGGGCGCGAGGGCATCGAAGTCCTCGAGCAGCACGACGATGTGACGCTGGTCCTGATGGACATCATGATGCCGGAGATGGACGGCTATGCGACGACGACGGCGATCCGTCGGATGCCGCAGTTCGCGGGTCTGCCGATCATCGCGCTCACCGCGAAGGCGATGAAGGGCGACCGCGAGAAGGCCATCGAATCCGGTGCTTCCGACTACGTCACGAAGCCCGTCGATCCCGACCATCTGCTTTCGGTCATGGAGAGCTGGATGAACGAGGACTGAGCGGGAGCGTGCGCCGCTTGTCCGTGCGCGGCCGGGTGGATGACCGGTCGCGCACGCAAGCCGCCCTGAAGGGGCGACCGGTGCCCACGAAGGGGCCGGTGACGGCGGCCGCGCGCGAAGACGTGCTGACGGAACGTGTCCGTTGCCGTGTAGAGGTGCGGGATTCGGGGAACCTTCTGGTCTCCGCTTGCGTTTCTGCTACGTGCACAGTGACATCGCGGTGACAGGGTGTGGCGACAGGCGGGGTGCGGCTACCATGACCGGCACAAGGACGGGCGGCAGGACGGAGTCGTCCCCTGGGGCGGCGACCGGTGGACTGCCGGGGCGAGGAGGACGGGCCATGGTGCAGAAGGCCAAGATCCTCCTGGTCGATGACCGGCCGGAGAATCTGCTGGCGCTCGAGGCCATCCTCTCTGCGCTCGATCAGACCCTGGTGCGGGCATCGTCCGGGGAGGAAGCGCTCAAAGCACTGCTCACGGACGACTTTGCGGTCATTCTGCTGGACGTCCAGATGCCTGGAATGGACGGTTTCGAAACCGCAGCGCACATCAAGCGCCGGGAACGGACCCGAGACATCCCGATCATCTTCCTCACCGCGATCAACCACGGTCCGCACCACACGTTCCGCGGTTACGCGGCGGGCGCGGTGGACTACATCTCGAAGCCCTTCGACCCGTGGGTGCTGCGCGCCAAGGTCTCGGTGTTCGTCGAGCTCTACATGAAGAACTGCCAACTGCGTGAGCAGGCCGCTCTGCTGCGGCTCCAGCTCGAAGGCGGCGGCAAGGCGCCGATCGGCGACAAGGGTGAGCCCGCGGGACTGCTCGCCGAGCTCTCGGCGCGCCTCGCGGCCGTGGAGGAGCAGGCCGAGGCGCTGTCCAAGCAACTCGACGACGAGTCCGCGGACGCCGCGGCGGTGGCCACGGCGGCCCATCTGGAGCGCAAACTGACCGGGCTCCGCCGGGCACTTGACGCTCTGGAGCCGGGCACGGGCCCGGGCGCGGCTTCGGTTCCTTCGCAGAACTGACGCGTCTCCCCGTACGTGACGCGTCTCCCCGTACGTGACGCGTCTCCCCGTACGTGACGCGGAACCTGCCCGTACGTGACGCGGAATCTCCACGCACCGACTGAGGGACCGGTCCGCCTCCGTACCCGCACAATTGATCCCGTGTCAGTTTGGTGCCCTTGTGCGCCGACACGAACGGGTGAAGCAGTGGGCACACGTGTCCGCAGGGGTCCGCACCGGTAACCTCACCCCCATGGCCTCACGTCCCTCCGCAGCCAAGAAGCCCCCTGCCAAGAAGGCGGCGGCGCCCAAGAAGGCTCCGGCGAAAAAGGCCACGGCAGCCAAAGCGCCGGCCAAGAAGGCGCCCGCCAAGAAGGCCGCGGCCAAGCCGGCGCCGAAGCCCGCCCCGAACCCCACCGGTGGCATCTACAAGCTTGCCCGTGCCGTCTGGCTCGGCCTGGCGCACGCGGTGGGTGCGACATTCCGCGGCATAGGGCGTGGCGCCAAGGGACTCGACCCCGCACACCGCAAGGACGGGCTCGCGCTGCTGCTGCTCGGCCTGGCGCTGATCGTCGCGGCCGGCACCTGGTCCCAACTCCGCGGCCCTGTGGGCGATCTGGTCGAGCTCCTGGTCACGGGTGCGTTCGGCCGGCTCGACCTCCTGGTGCCGCTGCTCCTCGGCGGCATGGCCGTACGGTTCATCCGCCACCCCGAGCAGCAGGAGGCCAACGGCCGTATCGTCATCGGGCTTTCGGCCCTCGTCATCGGGGTGCTCGGCCAGGTGCACATGGCGTGCGGCGCCCCCGGGCGCGGTGAGGGCACCGAGGCCATAAGGGATGCCGGCGGCCTGATCGGCTGGGCCGCGTCCCGCCCCTTGATCTTCACGATGGGCGAGGTGCTCGCCGTACCGCTGCTCGTCCTGCTCACGGTCTTCGGGCTCCTGGTCGTCACCGCGACTCCGGTGAACGCCATTCCGCAGCGGCTCAGGCTGCTCGGACAGAAGCTCGGCATCATCCAGGCCGACCCGGTGGAGGACTCCGCGTTCGGGGACGGCTCCGAGGACGACGCGCGCTACGACGAGCAGTGGCGCGAGGCCGTGCCCGCGTCCCGCGGCCGCCGTAAGCGGACGCCCCCCCCGGACGCGTACGACCCGGAGAAGGCGGAGGGAGAGGCGCCCACCCAGCGGGGGCGCC
>NZ_JAEIMH010000138.1:0-14833 GCF_016464295.1 Streptomyces sp. N35
GAGGGCCGTGGTGGAGGGACCGCTGCTGCTGCCCCCCCCCTCCGCCGCGGGCGGACCCGCCACGGCGAGCCCGTCGCCCCAGGCCGGGGAGTGCGACGACACCCACGTCAGCGCGGCCCGTGAGTCCAAGGCGGGCGCCGCGCACGCGGACGAGCCCAACGAGGTCAGCGCGGCCAGGGCCCAGGCCATGGACGCCGATCTGCAGCGCAGACTCGACCGTCTGCGCGCGAGCGGTCAGCGCTCCACCACGGCGGCCGCGACCACCGTTCCGGTGTACTTCCACGTCATCCACAACGGCGACACCGGCAAGCTCACCGCCACCGACATCGGCGAGCAACTGGCGGTTCTGAACGCCGGCTTCGGCGGCCAGGGCACCGGGAACGCCGACTCCGGCTTCCAGTTCACGCTGGCCGGCACGGACTACACCGACAACGCCTCCTGGTACCGCGGCATCACGCCGAACTCGGCGGCCGAGAAGGCCATGAAGTCCACTCTGCGCAAGGGCGATGCGGGCGCCCTCAACTTCTACACCGCGAACCTCGGCCAGGACCTGCTCGGCTGGGCCACCTTCCCCTCCTCGTACAACTCCGACCCCTCCGGCGACGGCGTGGTCGTCCTGGACACCTCGCTGCCGGGCGGCTCGGCCGCCAACTACAACGAGGGCGACACCGGCACGCACGAGGTGGGCCACTGGATGGGGCTCTACCACACGTTCCAGGGCGGCTGTAACGGCAAGGGCGACTACGTCGACGACACGGCGGCCGAGAAGGAGCCGGCCTTCGCCTGCCCCGAGGGCCAGGACACCTGCGCCCGCAAGCCGGGCGTGGACCCGATCCACAACTACATGGACTACACGTACGACAGCTGCATGTACCAGTTCACCGCGGGCCAGGCCAAGCGCATGCAGGACAGCTGGGCCGCGTACCGCGCCTGACGGAACCCGCCGCACACCGCCTACCGCCTACCGCCTGACGGAACCCGCCGCACACCGCGGAACGTCCCCCTCTACTCTGAGCTGCGACACACGGGGCAGAGGGGGAACCGGCGGCATGAGTGCGCCAGGCCAGATCATCGACGGCCGCTTCGAGCTCATCGAACGGCTCGGCAGCGGCGGCATGGGCACGGTCTGGCGCGCCCGCGACACCGCCCTCGACCGCGAGGTGGCGCTCAAGGAAGTCCGGCCCGTGGACCCGGCGTTCATCGAGCGGAACACCGTGCTGCGCGAGCGCGTCCTGCGCGAGGCGCGGGCGCTGGCCCGGCTCAGCCATCCGCACGTGGTGACGATCCACCAGATCCTGGAGCCCGGCGGGTACGCCCACCCCTGGATCGTGATGGAGCTGGTGCCGGGCGCCACGCTCCAGGACCGCCTGGCCCAGGGGCCGTTGACGTCGCCCGAGATCGCCCGGATCGGGCGCCAGGTGCTCTCCGCGCTGCGCGCCGCGCACGCCGCCGGGATACAGCACCGGGACGTGAAGCCCGCCAACGTGATGCTGCGCGCGAATGTCCCCCAAGGTCTTGAGGACCAGGGAGGTGCCCCCATAGCCGTCCTCACCGACTTCGGCATCGCCGCGCTCCAGGGCTCCACGGCCCTCACCCAGACCGGAGAGATGGTCGGCTCCCCCGAGTACATGGCCCCCGAGCGCATCCGCGGCACGGACAGCGATCCGGCCTCGGACCTGTGGTCGCTCGGCCTTGTCCTGTACGTGGCGGTGGAGGGCGTCTCCCCGCTGCGCCGGGCCACGACGCTGGCCACCCTGGCCGCGGTGCTCGACGAGCCGGTCCCGCCGGTGCGTTCGGGCCCGCTTGCCCCGGTGCTCGAGGCCCTCCTCGTACGGGATCCGGCGGCGCGGCCCGACGCGGCGCGGCTGGACGCGATGCTGGCCGAGGTCGAGGCGGGGCGGACACCCCGGTGGCCCGAGCGGCCGACCCTGACGGCGCCCACTCCACTGCTGCCCGCTCCGCCGGCGCCCCCACGGCTCGACGATCCGCGCCCCGAACCGTCCCCCACCGTGCGGCCCGCACCGCCGCGCTCGTCCGGTCGTACGCCGGTGATCGTCGCGGTCGTGGCCGTGGCCGTCGCGGTGGTGGCGGCCACGGCGCTGGTGTTCGCGCTGCGCGGCGACGGGGGCGCCGGCGGGCAGGGCAAGAACGGGGGGACGGGCACCGGCGCTCCCCCCGCGGCCGCGGCCGAGGGTCCGTCCGGCAAGCCGCCCACCACGCGTCCACCGTCCGGCACTCCGCCGCCGTCCGGTTCCCCGGGCGCGATCCCGGATGCCGGGCAGTGGGTGGCGATGCTGTACTCCGAACCGGCTTCGAGCGGTGAGGCGGCGCGCGACCGGCGCCTCGCGAAGCTGCGGGAGACGGTGCCGCAGACGACGTATGTGCTCAGCGACGACTACGCGTCGCTCAGGCCGGGCTTCTGGGTCTTCTACACCGGCCCGTTCCCCGACGGGCGCGCCGCCCTGTCGTACTGCGCCGAGCGGGGCCTGACGGACAGGAAGGAGTGCGTCGGCCGCTACATCAGCGCGCACTCCGCGGACTTCGCGCTGCAGTGCTACCCGCCGGCCGCCGCGCCGTCGGGTACGTGCAGGCGCGACTAGGGCCGGTCCTGCCGATCAGCCTCTGCCGCTAACTCGCCCTGCCGAGGCCCCAGTTCCGCCCGTACCGTCTGATGTATGGGGGAATGGCGCAAAACCTTGAAGGTACTGATCGCGGTCGCGGCACTGGCGGCACTCATCGCGCTCGCGCTGGCCGGGGGCACGGGCGGCACGGAGGACGAGAACAGTGCCGAGCCGGAGACGACCGGGAAGCCGCGGCCGTTCACGATCGCCGTCGTCACCGCCCACGCCTCGCGGGACCGGGCCGCGGCGGCCCGCGTCGCCCTCGACGAGTTGCGCGCACTGCTGCGGGACAACAAGTCGCCGGGCCGGCTGCCGCTGGAGTTCGTCGCGGTACGGCCACGGGACGGGCTGACAGCAGGAGCACTGCGCAGGACCCACCCGCGGCTCGTGGCGGTGGTCGCCGACGAGCCGCTCGAGGACATGGCCGGCAGCCCGGTCCCCGTGGTGGGCACCTGCCGCCCGGACGAGCCACCGGGCCCCGGCGAGGGCTTCACCGCGACCGTCGCTCCCGAAGTCGCCGAAGTGGGCTGGCAGTTGAGGACCTACCTCGCGAAGAAGCAACGGACGCAGCGGCTGCTCGTGTTCGGCGCGTGGGGCACCGACGCCGAGATTGCCGAGCAGCTGGGCGAACGCGGCGCCGACCCCGCGTGGGGCGGACCGAAGCCCGCCGCGGTGACCGTGGAGATCCAGCGGCCGGCCCACATGACCGCCGGGGAACTGCGGGCCGCGCTCTCCCGGGACAAGGGCCGCACCGCCGTCCACCTCTCGGGCACGCGCTCCACGCTCGCCGCCGATCTGCGCGCGCTCGGCCGAGCCGGATACCGCGGCACCGTCCTGCACTCCCCCGGCATCCAAAGCCCCTGCTACGAAACCGACCACGGGACACCCGGCCCGGTGCCCGCCGGCATCACCGTGCACCGCGTCGACACCGTCGCCCCCGGCGCCGTACGCGAGAAGGACTGCCAACGGGGCAACACCGAGCGGTGCCCGTGGCTGGTGCGGCTGCCCGACCGGCCCGGAGCGCTGGAGGAGTACGAGGCGGCTCAGGTGCTCGTCCGGATGTACCGGACCGTCTGGTACGAGGGCCGGGGCAGGGTGCCGGACGACCCCGACGCGATGGCCGGCGGGCTGCGCGAGGGGGTCGGCGAGCAGATCGGACGCAGCCTCGGCGGCTGGTTCGATCCGAGCGGCCAGGACCAGGGCCACACCTTCGGCTTCGGGCACGACATCTGGCTGCACCGGTGGACCGCGCGGGACGGCGGACGCTGGGAACGCCTCGGCCCCGTCTCGGCCCTCTACTGGTAGCGGGGCGCGCCGCTACCAGAGCGACTCGGAAGCCTCCGGGCCGACCGGTCAGTGCGACTCGTGGAAGCCTCCGGGCGACCGGTCAGAGCGTCTCGAGGAAGCCCAGCGCCGTCGTCCAGGTCTCCTCCGCCGCCTCGGCGTCGTAGTCCGGAAGGTCCGGGTCCGTGTAGAGGTGCCCGGCACCCCGGTAACGGAAGACCTCGACATCGGCGCCCGCCCGGCGCATCCGCAGATACCAGGCGTTCTGCCAGTCCTCCGGCTCGAAGGCATCAGGGTCGGCCACGTGCAGCTGCACCGGCAGATCGTCGGCCGAGGCATCGTCGGCGATGTCCGAGGTGCCGTGCAGCAGAAGCAGACCGCGGGCCTTGTCGTCGGCCAGGGCGACGTTCTGCGCCAGCGCCGCCCCGAGCGAGAAACCGGCGTAGACAAGACCGCTGTCGGAGTACGGTGCGGAGGCGGCGACGGCCCTGCGCAGCAGTTCGTCCGTGCCGATCTCTTCCTTGATCTTCCTGGCGTCCTCGACGTTCTCCGCGGTCTTGCCGTCGTAGAGATCGGGTACCTGCACCTCATGCCCGGCAGCCCTCAGCCGGTCGGCGGCTTGTTGTACAGCAGGGCGCAGGCCGTAGACCGAATGGAAAAGCATGATGTTCATGAGGCCATCGTGCCACCTACCCTCGGAGGCATGGAGAACGTGCTGCGCCCGTTGATCGTCATCGGCGCCGCGGTCGTCATTACGCTGGCCATCGGCTGGCTCGTCGACCGCCTCCTGCGCCGTACCGACGCCCGCCACACCGAGACTCCGCTGTGGGGGCTGCTGCGCCGTTGCCGGCTACCGCTGCAATGTGTGCTGCTCATCGCACTCTTGAGGGGGTCGTACGAGAAGGCCGAAGTATTCGAGGACCACACCGCGGGCATCGGCCGGGCGCTCAGCCTGGTCCTGATCGGGGCCTGCGCCTGGCTGGTGGTGCGGATCGCGGCGGCGGTCGTCGAGTCCAGTTACGCGCACTACGCGTCCCGCAGCCACGACCCGGCCAGGCTCCGCAGGGTCCGCACCCAGGTGAGCCTGATCATGCGCGTGGTCACCGCGGTGGTCGCCGTGGTGGCGGTCGCCGCGATGCTGCTGACCTTCCCCGCGATGCGCACGGTCGGCACGTCCATGCTGGCCTCGGCCGGTGTGCTCGGCATCGTCGCGGGCATCGCCGCGCAGTCCACGCTCAGCAATCTCTTCGCCGGATTCCAGATCGCGTTCGGCGACATGGTGCGGCTCGGCGACACCGTGGTGGTGGACGGCGAGTGGGGCACCATCGACGAGATCACGCTGACCTTTCTGACCGTACGGACCTGGGACGAGCGCCGGATCACCATGCCGGTCTCGTACTTCACCTCGCAGCCCTTCGAGAACTGGTCCCGCGGCGGCGCCCAGATGACCGGAACGGTCTTCTTCCACCTCGACCACATGGCGCCCGTGGCCAAGATGCGCGAGAAGCTCCACGACATCCTGCGCGAATGCCCGGCCTGGGACGGCCGTGACTGGGGCCTCGCGGTCACCGACACCACGCCCACCACGATCCAGGTCCGCGCTCTGGCCACGGCCAAGGACGCGGACGACATCTGGACGGTACGGGTGACGATCCGCGAACAGCTCGTCGGCTGGCTGGCCGACCACCACCCCTACGCCCTGCCCCGCGTCATGACGGCCTTCGCGACCCCGTCGCCGAACGGCGCCACGGACCACTCGGCACCGGACGGTACGGCTCCGAGGACAGGGCGGGGCTAGGAATCGAGCCCCGACGGGCTCACCGCAGACTGCGTACGTCGAGATGCCGCAGCACCCGGTCGACGATCTCCGGATCGGCGCCGGGTTCGCTGCGCGCGGAGAGCACTTCGTGCCGGGCGGCCGACAGCATCTCGCCCCGGATGGAGCGCATCCGCTTCATCTTGGCGGCCCGCTCGGCGAAGTGTTCCTTGCGGTGGTCGTCGAGCATGTCGGGGTTGATACGCATCCCGATGTCGAGGGCGGCGCGCATCAGTTGGTCCATCGAGTCCTGCGAGAGCTCCTCGACGGCCTCGATCTCCTTGAGCCGCGCCTTCGCCGCCTTGGTGGCCCGCAGCGCCAGCTCCACCTCGAAGGCGTCCTCGGCCTCGGCGTCCGCCTCGACCCCGAGCCTCTTCACCAGCCAGGGCAGCGTCAGCCCCTGGCATACGAGGGTGGCCATGATGACCCCGAACGCGATGAACACGATCTCGTCCCGCCCGGGGAACGGCGAACCGTCGTCCATTTTCAGCGGAATGGCCAGGGCCAGCGCGACCGATGCCACACCGCGCATGCCCGACCACCACATGACGACGGTCTCGCGCCAGCTGACGGGGATCTCCTCGTCGTAATCACGCCGGTCGTGCAGCTTCTTCGCCAGCCAGGTCGCCGGCAGCAGCCACAGCAGACGCACGAACACGACCACCCCGACGATGGCCGCGGCCCAGCCGCTCCATTCCACCCAGCGGCCGGAGGCCGCCGAGATCGCGTTGTGCAGTTCGAGGCCGATCAGGCCGAAGGCGATCCCGGTGACGAGGGTGTCGACGATCTCCCAGAAGCTGCGATTGACCAGACGCCCCATCACGTCGTCTGCGTCCGCGGCGTGTTCGGCGATGAAGAGCGCGGTCACCAGGACGGCCAGCACTCCCGAGCCCTTCAACTCCTCGGCCGCCACGTACGAGACGAACGGCACGAGCAGCGTGAGGCCCACCTGCAAGGTGGCGTCCCCGAGCAGCCCGATCAGCTTGTTGGTCGCCCAGCCGAGCGCCACACCCACCGCGACGGCGACGACGGCCGACAGCACGAGTTCGAGGGCGGCCTGGGGCAGCGAGAAGGTTCCGCTCACGGCGGCGGCGATGGCCACGTGGTAGAGCACGATCGCCGTCACATCGTTGAAGAGCCCCTCCCCTTCGAGGATCGACACCAGCCGCCGCGGCAGCCCGAGTTGACCGGCGACGGCGGTCGCGGCCACCGGGTCGGGCGGTGCGACCAGCGCCCCGAGCGCGAGCGCGGCAGCGAGCGGCAGTCCGGGCACCAGGGCATTGGCCACCAGGGCGACGGCCGCGGTGGTGACGAACACCAGCGCCACGGCGAGCAGCAGAATCGGCCGCAGGTTGGCCGCGAACTGCCGCCAGGAGGTCCGCTGCACGGCGGCGTACAGGAGCGGCGGCAGCACCAGCGGCAGGATGTAGTCGGGGTTGATCTCCACGTTGGGCACGAACGGCAGCAACGCGAGCACGATCCCGGCGAGCGTCATCAGGACGGGCGCCGGCAGCTTCAGCCGCTCCCCGACCGGCACACTGACCACGGCCCCGAGCAGCAGCACGAAAAGCAACGCCAACTGTTCCACGGGGCCTCCGGTCGCACGCCAAGATCACGTGCCCCCAAGGGTGCCACGCAAACCGGACATTCCCGCCCGGCCCCGGGCCGAGCCGTCCGGCCATGCCACCAACGCCCACCTCATGGCGCGGTCGAAGCCCGCCTCATGGCGCGGTCGAAGCCCGCCTCATGGCGCGGTCGAAACCCGTGTCATCGCTCGTTCAAGGCCCGCCGCATCGCGCGATGCTCGATCCCAGCGTCCAGGAACTCCGGCCCGTACACCTCGTACCCGAGCCGCTCATAGAACCCCAGCGCATGGGTCTGGGCGTGCAGGTCCACCGCGGTGAGCCCCCGTGCGGCGGCACACTCCTCGATGGCCCGCACCAGCGCGACCCCGACCCCGAGCCCCCGCGCGGGCTTCGCCACCGCGAGCCGGCCCAGCGAACCGACCGCGGCGTCACCGGTCTTGGCGACCCCCGCCGCACCGAACAGCAGCCGCCCGGTCCCGAGCGGCAGCCCGTCCTCGGCGCGGACGGCGAGGACATGGACCGCCCCGGCGTCGTACGCGTCGTACTCGATCTCCTCGGGCACACCCTGCTCGCCCACGAAGACCTCTTTGCGTACGAGGAAACACGCCGCGCGGTCCTCGTCGGCCACCGCTTCCCGTACGACGAAACGCGCGTCCCCGCCCTGCGAACTCACCGGTATGTCTCCGCGGCGATCAGATCGAGGGCCTTCTGCAGATCGGCCGGGTACCCGCTCGCGAACTCGACCCACTGCCCGTCGCCGGGGTGCTCGAAGCCGAGCTTCACCGCGTGCAGCCACTGCCGCGTGAGCCCGAGGCGCTTGGCGAGGGTCGGGTCGGCGCCGTAGGTCAGATCGCCCACGCACGGGTGTCGATGAGCCGACATATGGACCCGGATCTGATGCGTACGGCCGGTCTCCAGCTTCACATCGAGCAGCGAAGCCGACCGATAGGCCTCGATCAGGTCGTAGTGCGTCACCGACGGCTTGCCGTCGGCCGTGACGGCCCACTTGTAGTCGTGCTGCGGGTGCCGCCCGATGGGAGCGTCGATCGTGCCGCTCAGCGGGTCCGGATGCCCCTGCACGAGCGTGTGGTACCGCTTCTCCGGCACCCGCTCCTTGAACTGCCGCTTCAGCGAGGTGTACGCGCGCTCCGACTTGGCGACCACCATCAGACCCGACGTACCGACGTCGAGCCGGTGCACTACACCCTGCCGCTCGGCCGCACCGGACGTCGAGATCCGGTAGCCGGCCGCCGCGAGACCGCCGATCACGGTGGTCCCGGTCCAGCCCGGCGACGGGTGCGCGGCCACGCCCACGGGCTTCACGATCACGACGATGTCGTCGTCGTCGTACGCGATCTCCATGCCCTCGACGGGCTCGGCCACGACCTGCACGGGCGCGGGCGCCTGCGGCATCTCGACCTCGAGCCAGGCGCCCCCGTGCACCCGCTCGGACTTCCCGACCACAGCCCCGTCGACCTGCACCTTTCCGGCAGCAGCCAGCTCGGCCGCCTTGGTGCGGGAGAAGCCGAACATGCGCGAGATGGCGGCGTCGACGCGCTCGCCCTCAAGGCCGTCGGGTACGGGCAGACTGCGGGTCTCGGGGTGTGTACTCACCTGGAAAGTATGACGGACCGCCGCGGACTCCTCGTCCGCAGCGGTCCCAGGGCCCGAAAGGGGCGGCCGTAAGACCTCAGTCCTTGTGTACGGTGCCGTCCGGGTCGAGGCCCTTGAAGGACAGGATCACGATCAGGATGCCGCCGCAGACGATCGCCGAGTCCGCCAGGTTGAACACCGCGAAGTTCTTGGGCGCGATGAAGTCGACGACATGCCCCTCGAAGACACCGGGCGCACGGAACAGGCGGTCCGTGAGGTTGCCGAGCGCACCGCCGAGCAGCAGACCGAGCGCGATGGCCCAGGGCAGGCTGTAGAGCTTGCGGGCGAGCCGGATGATCACCACGATCACGGCGGCGGCGATACACGTGAAGATCACAGTGAAGGCCTGGCCCATCCCGAACGCGGCGCCCGCGTTCCTGATCGCCTCGAAGCGCAGCCAGTCGCCGACGATCTCGATCGGCTCGTGGTGCTCCAGCTTGGCGACCACGATCATCTTGCTGATCAGGTCGAGCGCATAGGCGACCGCGGCGACCGCGAAGAGCGCCACGATCTTGCGGCCGCCCTTGGGCGCCTTCCCGTCCTCTTGGACTCCCTCGGCCTGCGGGTCCTGCTCCGGCTCCGCGCCTTCAACATCCGGCGTACCGATGATGCTCTCCGCCTCTGCCACGTGAGTCCCTCAACCTAGATGCCTGACTGAGCACGAGGGTACGACACATACCTGCGGCGTCCGAGACTCAAGTACGGCGTTCCTGCTTCTGCTTGCACTCCACGCACAGGGTCGCCCGCGGGAAGGCCTGCATCCGTGCCTTGCCGATCGGATTGCCGCAGGTCTCGCACAGTCCGTACGTCCCCGCGTCGAGCCGCTCCAGGGCCCGCTCGCTCTGCTCGAGCATCTCGCGCGCATTGTTCGCGAGCGCCATCTCGTGCTCGCGCGTGATGTTCTTGCTGCCGGTGTCGGCGTCGTCGTCACCGGCACCGTTGCCCGAGTCGCGCATCAGACCAGCGAGCGCCTCCTCGGAGGTGGCGATCTCCGAGCGCAACCGCAGGATCTCCGACTGCAGCTCGGTACGCGCCTCGGTCACCTCCTCCGGAGTCCACGCGTCCTCACCGGGGCGGACCGCGAGCTCACCGGGCTCGGCCGCCACGTTGCGCGCCTTGGGCACCGCACCGCCGCCCTTGCCCGAGGCGACCGTCTCGACCGTCTTCACAGCCTTCTTCACACCCACCGACCTGGCTCCTGTCTGCTTCGCGGCCTGTTCGCTGCTGTCCGGCTTGCTCTGCGCCTTACTGGCCGCCGCCTTCTTGGCCGGCGCTTTCCTGACCGCCGTCTTCTTGGCCGCCGCCTTCTTGGCCGCGGCCTTCTTGGCCGCGGCCTTCTTCGCAGGAGCCTTCGCCGCGGTCTTCTTCGCGGCACCCGCCTGCGTCGCGCTCTTCTTCGCGGCCGTGGTCTTCGCGGCCGCCTTCTTGGCCGTCGTCGTCTTCGTGGCCGTCGTCTTCACAGCGGTCTTCTCGGCCGCGGTCTCCTTCACCGCCGCCGTCGACTTCACCGCCTTGCCCGACGCCGCCTTGCCCGACGCCGCCTTGCCCGACGCCGCCGCCTTGTCCGTACGAGGTGCCGCGGCCGCGGTCGACTTCTTGCCGCTCACGTCCTTCGCCGCGGAAGTGGATCTACTCGACGCCGAATGCTGTTCGGCGGTCTTTTTCGCCACCATGGCCGCGGCCCCTTCACATATTGTGATCTTGCTCGCGAATCGTGCTGGGACGATAAATCGACTCCAGGCCCGCGGCAACGGGGCACGCCGCCCGATCCACCCGCCCCGCACCACCCACGCGACGGGTCTGCATCGGTTGTGCCCAGCTCCCCGCGCCGTAATCCGCGACTGTGCCCTGGCCGGATCCCCAGGAGCCGCCGTGTGGCATTCGGGTCACTCCACGCCCACCTGCCGATCCTTGCCCGATACCCGTCCGGAGCCCGGAAACCGGTCGGCCGAGCCGCCCCGGGCCCCGTACACTGGGCACTGCGAAAAGGCATCGATGGGGACGAGTAGCGTCCGTACGCAGCCAGGAGCGACCCGGGGACGGTGTGAGCCCGGGGGCGAGCGCGAACGTGAAGATCACCCCGGAGCCGCCGGAAGAAAGCCGCAGCCGGACGCGAGCAGCGAGGGCAGCGGCCAGTAGACCCGGCATCGCGACCCCAATGAGGGGGTCCGTCGGCGCACGCCGAGGGGCCAAGGAGGGTGGTACCGCGGGAGCCCTGCGCCAAGAGCTGCAGGCACTCGTCCCTCCGACGGAAGGCAGCACATCCGCCGGAGGACGACAGATGACGCAGTACCAGCAGGTACCCGCCCAGGTCGACCTGCCCGCCCTCGAGCACGCGGTGCTCGACTTCTGGCGCGAGCAGAAGATCTTCGCGAAGAGCCTCGAGCAGTCCGAGGGACGCCCCGAGTGGGTGTTCTACGAGGGCCCGCCGACGGCCAACGGCATGCCGGGTGCCCACCACATCGAGGCCCGCGTCTTCAAGGACGTCTTCCCGCGCTTTCGCACCATGCGCGGCTACCACGTGGGCCGCAAGGCCGGCTGGGACTGCCACGGCCTGCCCGTCGAGCTCGCCGTCGAGAAGGAGCTCGGCTTCAACGGCAAGAAGGACATCGAGGCGTACGGCATCGCCGAGTTCAACGCCAAGTGCCGCGAGTCCGTGACCCGGCACACCGATGCCTTCACCGACCTCACGACGCGCATGGGCTACTGGGTCGACCTCGACGACGCCTACCGCACCATGGACCCGGAGTACGTCGAGTCGGTCTGGTGGTCCCTGAAGGAGATCTTCAACAAGGACCTCCTGGTCCAGGACCACCGCGTGGCCCCCTGGTGCCCCCGCTGCGGCACGGGTCTGTCCGACCACGAACTCGCGCAGGGCTACGAGACGGTCGTCGACCCGTCGGTCTTCGTCCGTTTCCCCCTCACCTCCGGACCTCTGGCGGGCGAAGCCGCTCTCCTGGTCTGGACGACGACCCCCTGGACCCTGGTGTCCAACACGGCGGTCGCCGCACACCCCGACGTCACCTATGTCGTGGCGACGAACGGCACCGAGCGGCTCGTGGTCGCCGAGCCGCTGCTCGCGAAGGCCCTGGGCGAGGGCTGGGAGGCCACCGGCCAGTCCTTCACGGGCGCCGAAATGGAGCGTTGGAACTACCAACGTCCGTTCGAGCTCGTGGAGTTCCCGGCCCCGGCGCACTTCGTCGTCAACGCCGAGTACGTGACGACCGAGGACGGTACGGGTCTGGTCCACCAGTCCCCCGCGTTCGGCGCCGACGACCTCCTGGTCTGCAAGGCGTACGACCTCCCCGTCGTGAACCCGGTGCTGCCCGACGGCACCTTCGCGCCCGAGGTCCCGCTGGTCGGCGGCGTCTTCTTCAAGAAGGCCGACGAGAAGCTCACCGCGGACCTCGACGAGCGCGGACTGCTCTTCAAGCACATCCCGTACGAGCACAGCTACCCGCACTGCTGGCGCTGCCACACCGCGCTGCTCTACTACGCGCAGCCCTCCTGGTACATCCGTACAACTGCCGTCAAGGACCGCCTCCTCGAAGAGAACGAGAAGACCAACTGGTTCCCCGACTCGGTCAAGCACGGCCGCTTCGGCGACTGGCTGAACAACAACATCGACTGGGCCCTGTCCCGTAACCGCTACTGGGGCACCCCGCTGCCGATCTGGCGCTGCGAGGAGAACCACCTCACCTGCGTCGGCTCCCTCGGCGAGCTCTCCGAGCTGACCGGCACCGACCAGTCGGCGCTCGACCCGCACCGCCCGTACATCGACGACGTCACCTTCACCTGCACGCACGACGGTTGTACGCAGACCGCCGTGCGCGTCCCGGAGGTCATCGACGCCTGGTACGACTCGGGTTCGATGCCGTTCGCGCAGTGGGGCTACCCGCACAAGAACAAGGAGCTCTTCGAGTCGCGCTACCCGGCGCAGTTCATCTCGGAGGCCATCGACCAGACGCGTGGCTGGTTCTACACGCTGATGGCGGTCGGCACGCTCGTCTTCGACAAGTCCTCCTACGAGAACGTGGTCTGCCTCGGCCACATCCTCGCCGAGGACGGCCGCAAGATGTCCAAGCACCTGGGCAACACCCTGGAGCCCATCCCGCTGATGGACCAGCACGGCGCCGACGCGGTGCGCTGGTTCATGGCAGCCGGCGGCTCCCCGTGGGCCGCGCGCCGCGTGGGCCACGGCACGATCCAGGAGGTCGTCCGCAAGACCCTCCTCACGTACTGGAACACGGTCGCCTTCCAGGCCCTGTACGCCCGTACGTCGAAGTGGGCCCCCTCGGACGCCGACCCGGCCGCGACCGAACGCCCGCTCCTGGACCGCTGGTTGCTCTCCGAGCTGAACGCGCTCGTCGAGCAGACCACCGAGGCCATGGAGGCGTACGACACCCAGCGGGCCGGCAAGCTCCTGTCGTCGTTCGTCGACGATCTCTCCAACTGGTACGTGCGCCGCTCCCGTCGCCGCTTCTGGCAGGGCGACAAGGCCGCGCTGCGCACGCTGCACGAGGTCGTCGAGACGGTCACGCGCCTGATGGCCCCGCTGACCCCGTTCATCACCGAGCGGGTCTGGCAGGACCTGATCGTGCCGGTCACGCCGGGCGCCCCGGAGTCGGTCCACCTGTCGACGTGGCCGGAAGCCGACAAGTCCCTTGTGGACCCGTCGCTTTCGCAGCAGATGCTGCTCGCCCGCCGCCTGGTGGAACTCGGCCGCGCAACGCGTGCCGAGTCCGGCGTCAAGACGCGCCAGCCACTGTCGCGTGCGCTGATCGCCGCGGTCGGCTTCGAGCAGCTCGGCGAGGAACTGCGCACGCAGATCACCGAGGAGCTCAACGTCCAGTCCCTCGCTTCTCTGAGCGAGGTCGGCGGCTCTCTGGTCGACACGACCGCGAAGGCCAACTTCCGTGCCCTCGGCAAGCGCTTCGGCAAGGGCGTCCAGGACGTGGCCAAGGCGGTCGCGAACGCGGATGCGGCAGCGCTCTCCCTCGCACTCCGCGAAGGCACAGCGACCGTCGAGGTCAACGGCGAGACCGTGACCCTGACCCCCGACGAGGTCTTCATCACGGAGACCCCGCGCGAGGGCTGGTCGGTGGCCTCGGAGTCCGGCGCCACGGTCGCGCTCGACCTGGAGATCAGCGAGGAGCTGCGCCGCGCGGGCCTGGCCCGTGACGCGATCCGCCTGATCCAGGAGGCCCGCAAGAACAGCGGCTTCGACGTCGCGGACCGCATCGCGGTGCGCTGGTCGTCCTCGGACGACGCCATGACCGAGGCCCTGAACGAGCATGCCGAGCTGATCGCGGACGAGGTCCTGGCCGTGGATTACGCCGAGGGCGAGGCGGACGACTCGTTCGGCGAGACGTTCAAGGACGAGGCCCTGGGCCTGGACTTCCGCCTGCGCAAGGCGCAGGGGTAGCCCCCCGGCCCCCCCCCCCCCCCACGGGGCCGGCCGACCCGCCCTCCCCCGCGGCCCGCCCCCGCCCTGCGTGGCGAGCAGATTCACCGAGCTGGGCATCGACTGCCACGATCCGGAGCTCCAGGCGGCCTTCTGGTGCGAGGTCCTGGACTTCAAGGTGATCGACCGGAGCGAGGACCAGGTCGAGATCGGTTCCTGGTCGCCGACCGTCGAGGACGTGCGGGCCCGCCAGATGCCGCCCACCGTGTTCTTCGCCAAGGTGCGATTCTGTGTCCTTCGCACGCTGGCTCCGTAGCGCCCGCAAAGAGCGGCACCCACGGCAACCCGCACCCCACCGCCACCCGATCCGGTGGATCCATGGCCATCGCCGCTTCGGCGATCCGTACCGCCGCACACCTGCACAGCTCCAGGCATACAAAAGGGCCGGGCCCCGGGGAGAGCCCCGGGG
>NZ_JAEIMH010000139.1:0-6183 GCF_016464295.1 Streptomyces sp. N35
CACGACCCCGAACACCTCACGACCCCGAACACCTCACGACCCCGAACACCTCACGACCCCGAACACCTCACGACCCCGAACACCTCACCGCTTACGGCAGCTTCAGCCCTCGCCAGCCCTCCGGGTCCACTCCACCCGGCACCGGCGCCCCCGCGTCGTACGGCTCCCGCGTGAACACGAACGACCCGAGGTCGAGATGGCTGACCGTCCCGTCCGGCCGCCGTACCGCCCGCAGCGTCTCGCCCGCGTAGTACCCGCCGAGCCCGGTCCAGGTCCCGTCCTCCTCGGCCCGGAACCGCGAGGACCGCCCCTTGCCCTGCAGCGGCCCCAACTCGATCCCGTCGGCGAGCACCCGCAGGCCGTACCCGCTCGTGCCCCAGTACCAAGGACCCGCCAACTCCAGGACGCGCGGCTCGACTTCGGGCAGCGGCCGCCACGGCTCGGGGAAGCGGGGTTCGGCATCGGCCACGATCCGTACGAGATCGGTGGCGAGCGTGCCGATCAGCGGCCCGGACGTGCAGTTGGCCAGCGCGACCGCGGCGAGCCCCTCCTCCACGCTGAGCACCAGGCAGGCCAGGAACCCCGGAAGCGACCCGGTGTGCCCGGCCAGCGAGCGCCCGTCGCGCCTGAAGAGCTGCACCCCGAGCCCGTACCCGCCCTCCCAGTCCCCGTCCTCCGGCGGAGATGCGGGCGCCCGCATCTCCCGTACGGTCTCGGCGCTCAGCACCCGGTCGTCCCCTTGCGCGAGAAAGACCGCGAACCGCGCCAGATCCCTTGTCGTGGACCACAGTTGACCGGCCGGCGCCATCAGACCGAGATCCTCGACCTGTTCGGGCATCATCACATCGGCCCAGGGGTGCACGGCCCAGCCTCCCGCCGCCGGCGCCTGCGCCGTGCCGGAGGTCCGTGTGAGCCCGAGCGGGTCGAGCACCTCGCGCCGCAGCACGTCCTCCCACGGAGCACCTCGCAGCTTCTCGACGAGGACGCCGAGCACCGTATAGCCGGGGTTGGAGTAGTGATACCGCCGCCCCACGGGGTGCCGGAACGGCTCCTCGCCGAGCACATCCCCGAGCTCCGGCCGCTCGGTTCCCGGCGTCCGCTCCCACCAGGCACCAGGCGTCTCGGCCGCCAACCCGCCCGTGTGGGCGAGCAGTTGCCCGACGCTCACGTCGCCGATCCCCGTGTCCGGCAGATGCTTCTCGACCGGATCCCCCAGTTCGAGCAGCCCCTCGTTGCGCAGTCGCATGACCAGTACGGCGGTGAAGGTCTTGGTGATCGATCCGATCCGGTACTGGACGTCGCCGTCGGGCCCATGGCCGTCCACCGATGTGGCCGCCCCCTCCCACACGATCTCCCCGTCACGCACCACGGTGGCCACGACGGAGGGCGCCCGGCCCTCGGACTGGGCGACGGCCACGCGGTGGTGGAGGGCGCGGCGGGTAGAGGGGAGGAGCGGGGCGAAGGCGGCTCGGGGGTCTTCGGGGCCACGGGGGTCTGTGCTGAAACCGGATGACGTCATGCGGCCAGTTCACCGTGCGGCGGGGACGAGGTCGAGCCGATTTCCCCGCAGCGGCCCAACAGCTCCTGAGCGGCCCCGACAACGGCCGCACGGACCATCCTCCGTGTAAGCCGCCGGTTGAGCCCGGGGCTCAGGTCTGCGCCATGTCCACGAAGCGCGAGTAGTGGCCTTGGAAGGCCACGGTGATCGTCGCCGTCGGACCGTTACGGTGCTTGCCCACGATGATGTCCGCCTCGCCCGCGCGCGGAGACTCCTTCTCGTACGCGTCCTCGCGATGCAACAGGATGACCATGTCCGCGTCCTGCTCGATCGAGCCGGATTCACGGAGGTCGGAGACCATCGGCTTCTTGTCCGTACGCTGCTCCGGGCCACGGTTCAGCTGCGAGAGCGCGATCACCGGGACCTCGAGCTCCTTGGCGAGCAGCTTGAGGTTTCGCGACATGTCCGAGACTTCCTGCTGACGGGACTCGGAACGCTTCGAGCCACCGGACTGCATCAGCTGCAGATAGTCGATGATCACGAGGCGGATGTCATTGCGCTGCTTGAGCCGGCGGCACTTGGCGCGGATCTCCATCATCGACAGGTTCGGGGAGTCGTCGATGTACAGCGGCGCCGCCGAGACCTCGGGCATACGGCGTGCGAGACGCGTCCAGTCCTCATCGGTCATCGTGCCGGAGCGCATGTGGTGCAGCGCGACCCGCGCCTCCGCGGACAGCAGACGCATCGCGATCTCGTTGCGCCCCATTTCCAGGGAGAAGATGACGCTCGGCAGATTGTTCTTGATCGAGGCCGCACGCGCGAAGTCGAGCGCCAGCGTGGACTTACCCATGGCGGGACGCGCCGCGATGACGATCATCTGGCCCGGGTGCAGACCGTTGGTCAGCGAGTCGAAGTCGCTGAACCCGGTGGGCACACCGGTCATCTCCCCACTACGGGAGCCGATCGCCTCGATCTCGTCGAGCGCGCCCTCCATGATGTCGCCGAGCGGCAGATAGTCCTCGCTGGTGCGCTGCTCGGTGACGGCGTAGATCTCGGCCTGGGCGCTGTTGACGATCTCGTCGACATCGCCGTCGGCCGCGTATCCCATCTGCGTGATCTTGGTGCCGGCCTCGACCAGGCGGCGCAGGACCGCCCGTTCATGGACGATCTCCGCGTAGTACTCGGCATTGGCCGCGGTCGGCACCGTCTGCACCAGCGTGTGCAGATACGGAGCACCGCCGACCTTGGTGATCTCGCCACGCTTGACCAGCTCGGCCGCGACCGTGATCGGGTCGGCCGGCTCGCCCTTGGCGTAGAGATCGAGGATCGCCGTGAAGATCGTCTCGTGCGCGGGCCGGTAGAAGTCATGGCCCTTGATGACCTCGACGACGTCGGCGATCGCGTCCTTGGACAGGAGCATGCCGCCGAGCACGGACTGCTCCGCGTCGAGATCCTGCGGCGGTACGCGCTCGAAGGCCGCACCACCGTCCCAGCCGCCGCCGTCTCGACCGCGCTCGTGCTGCTCATCGCGACCTCGGCCACCGTTGGCACGCTGGCGGGAGGCGGGCAGACGATCACCCGGACCGCTGTCGGCCCACGGGTCGTCCAAGGGCTCGGAGATACTCACCGGGCCACCTCCTCCCGTCCGCCGAGCGGACCTCGCCATGCCCTCATTCCTACGGCACGACACTGACAAAAAAGAGGCCCGACTCCGCTTCTGACGCGAGAGATCCACAGGGTTTTCGAGGCAGGAGAACAGACGCGGGCGCCGCACCACGGTAGGGCCCCAGGCACCGTCAGCCAATCTGGTTATCCACAGGCACTGTGGATAGTGGACCCGATGCTGTGGAGAACCCCGCCAATCCTGTGCACGGGCCGGTGGACAGTCCTGTGAACAAGCCCTCAAGGTCTTCCACAAACAGCTTCTGACCTGCAGTTTCCTTGTCCACCCACTGTGCAGAGAAAAAACTTCCCCAGTCGGACCAAGATCAGAACAAACAGTGCGCCACGATCCGCCCAACCAAGGGTGATGTAATGACTGCAGGTCGCTTGCATCCATTACCTGTGGAAGATTAGATTGGTGCTCATGACACAGGCTCCCCCGACCCCCAAGGCTGCCCGCCGGGCACATGACCGCGAGATCATCGCGCTCGCCGTCCCGGCGTTCGGCGCGCTGGTCGCCGAGCCGCTGTTCGTGATGGTGGACAGCGCCATCGTGGGTCATCTCGGCACCGCTCAGCTCGCCGGTCTGGCGGTCGCCTCGAGCCTGCTCCTCACCGCCGTCGCCATCTTCGTCTTCCTCGCGTACGCCACCACGGCGGCCGTCGCCCGCAGAGTCGGCGCCGGAGACCTCCCGTCGGCGATCCGCCAGGGCATGGACGGCATCTGGCTGGCGATACTCCTCGGCGTCGCCACCCTGGCCGTCGTCCTGCCCACAGCTCCCACGATCGTCGACCTGCTCGGCGCCTCCGACACCGCGGCGCCCCACGCCATCACGTATCTGCGGATCTCCGCGATCGGCATCCCGGCGATGCTCATCGTCCTCGCCGCGACAGGCGTCCTTCGCGGACTGCAGGACACCAAGACCCCGCTGTACGTGGCCATCGCAGGCTTCGCCGCCAACGCCGCCCTCAACGTGGGCCTCGTCTACGGCGCCGATCTCGGCATCGCCGGCTCCGCCTGGGGCACGGTGCTCGCCCAGTACGGAATGGCGGCCGCCTATCTCGTCGTCGTGGTGCGTGGAGCGCGCCGCCATGGCGCCTCATTGAAGCCCGACGCCGCCGGCATCCGGGCCTGCGCCCAGGCCGGAGCGCCCCTGCTGATCCGTACGCTGTCGCTGCGCGCGATCCTGATGATCGCCACCGCGGTGGCCGCCCGCCTGGGCGACGCCGAGATCGCGGCGCACCAGATCATCCTGTCGCTGTGGAGCCTGCTGGCCTTCGCCTTGGACGCCATTGCCATCGCGGGCCAGGCCATCATCGGCCGCTATCTGGGCGCGGGCGACGAGGAGGGCGCCCGAGGTGCCTGCCGGCGGATGGTGCAGTGGGGGATCGCGTCCGGAATCGTGCTCGGACTCCTGGTCGTCGCCACCAGCCCGCTGATCCTGCCGCTGTTCTCCGGCGACACCACAGTCCATGACGCCGCACTGCCGGCGCTGATAGTGGTGGCCGTCTCCCAGCCGATCTGCGGGATCGTCTTCATCCTGGACGGCGTGCTGATGGGCGCGGGCGATGGGCCCTATCTGGCCCGGGCCATGCTCGTCACCCTGGCCGTCTTCGCCCCGGTCGCCCTGCTCGTCCCCGTCCTCGGCGGCGGCCTGACCGCTCTCTGGCTGGCGATGACACTGATGATGACCGTCCGCATGCTGACCCTGTGGACCCGCACCCGCTCGGGCCGCTGGATCGTGACGGGGGCTACTCGGTAGATCAGCCCGGCCTGCGTTTGAGGCCATCCGACCGAAGGTCGGATTCGAGGTCCGGGGCGGAGCCCCAGTTCCGGGAAGGGGCGGGGCAGGGCGGGGGAGAAAAACCCACCGCCGGCACCCCGACACCGGCCGACGTTTCACGTGAAACCTCAGCCCGCACACAGCAGGAGGGGCCGCACCCGAAACGGGTACGGCCCCTCCACACGCTGAAAGCCAGCGCAGCGTTACGCGGCGACGACCTCGATGGTCACCTTGGCGGCAACCTCGGGGTGCAGACGCACGGACGCCTCGTGGGCACCGAGCACCTTGATCGGCGCGCCCAGCTCGATACGACGCTTGTCGACGTCGGGGCCACCGGCAGCCTTGATCGCCGAGGCGATGTCGGCCGCAGTCACGGCACCGAAGAGACGACCGGCGTCGCCGGAGCGCGTGGCAAGGCGAACCTTGACGCCCTCGAGCTGGCCCTTGACCTGGTTGGCCTGCTCGATGGTCTGGATCTCGTGGATCTTGCGAGCGCGGCGGATCTGCGCCACGTCCTGCTCGCCACCCTTGGTCCAGCGGATAGCGAACTTCCGCGGGATCAGGTAGTTGCGGGCGTAGCCGTCCTTGACGTCGACGACGTCGCCGGCAGCGCCGAGGCCGGAGACCTCGTGGGTAAGGATGATCTTCATTGTTCTGTCACCCTTCCCTTATCGCGCGGTGGACGTGTAGGGCAGCAGCGCCATCTCACGGCTGTTCTTGACGGCCGTGGCGACGTCACGCTGGTGCTGCGTGCAGTTGCCGGTCACGCGGCGGGCACGGATCTTGCCGCGGTCGGAAATGAACTTCCGCAGCATGTTCGTGTCCTTGTAGTCCACGTACTGGACCTTGTCCTTGCAGAAAGCGCAGACCTTCTTCTTAGGCTTGCGCACAGGCGGCTTCGCCATGGTGTTTCTCCTGTGTGATCAAGAAGTGTGGGTAAGCCCCACCCTTGGCCGTGAGGCCTAGAAGGGGGGCTCGTCCGAGTAGCCGCCACCGGAGCCGCCGGAGCTTCCGCCCCAGCCGCCACCGCCGCCGCCCTGCTGCTGACCGCCGCCGGCCGGCGCACTGGTCGCCCAGGGGTCGTCGGAGGGAGCTCCGCCGCCCTGAGGCTGACCGCCACCGGAGCTTCCGCCCCAGTTGCCGCCGCCCTGCTGGCCGGCGCCCCCCCCGCCGCAACCCCCCCCCCCCCCCCCGCCCCGGCGGGCGGCGCCGCCGGGGTTGGTGGGCGTGGTCGGGGGGG
>NZ_JAEIMH010000139.1:6193-11891 GCF_016464295.1 Streptomyces sp. N35
GGCCCCCCCCGGGCCCCCCCCCCCCCTCCCCCCCCGCCCCGCGCCCCCCCGCCCCCCCCCCCGTCCCCCCCCCCCCCGCCCCCGCCCTGCCGGGCCCCGCCGCTGGTCTTGGTGACCTTGGCCGTGGCGGTCTTCAGACTGGCGCCGACTTCCTCGACGTCCAGCTCGTAGACCGTGCGCTTGACGCCCTCACGGTCCTCATAGGACCGCTGCTTCAACCGGCCCTGCACGATGACGCGCATGCCTCGCTGAAGCGACTCCGCGACGTTCTCCGCCGCCTGACGCCAGACCGAGCAGGTCAGGAACAGGCCTTCGCCGTCCTTCCACTCATTGGTCTGCTTGTCGAAGATGCGGGGAGTGGACGCGACACGGAACTTCGCGACCGCCGCACCGGAGGGGGTGAAGCGCAGCTCGGGATCGTCGACAAGGTTGCCGACGATCGTGATGACGGTCTCGCCTGCCATGGGGGATACCTCTCGGCGGGTTGCTGCTGGCTGCTTGCTGCTACTCAGATCCCGATACCGCTGAACCGGAAGTTCAGTGGGTCTCGGGGCGGAGGACCTTGGTCCGGAGGACCGACTCGTTCAGGTTCATCTGTCGGTCGAGCTCCTTGACGACCGCAGGCTCGGCCTGCAGGTCGATGACCGAGTAGATGCCCTCGGGCTTCTTCTTGATCTCGTACGAGAGACGACGACGGCCCCAGGTGTCGACCTTCTCGACCTTTCCGTTGCCCTCACGGACGACGGAGAGGAAGTTCTCGATCAGCGGCGAAACGGCACGCTCTTCGAGATCGGGGTCGAGGATGACCATCACTTCGTAGTGACGCATGTGTAACCCACCTCCTTTGGACTCAGCGGCCACGGTCGTTCCGTGGCAGGAGGGTTGTGATGCGTGTTGCAACGACGTCTCCGAGTAAATCAGCCGCCACTGACAATCAGGCCCCGCAGGAGCGGGGAGACGGCCATGGGGGCCCAGTGGACCTGGGCAGACACCGGTGCAGACGTTACAGAGTACCTGCCTCCCCCTCTCCGGTTGAAATCCGGTGGTAAGGAGACGCAATCTGTACACATCGGGTGTCCACGGCGCTACGATGCGCCAGCTCATGCCAGGAGGTGCCTCCCATGGCACAGGCAATGCGACCCAACACCGCGACCTCTCTCTTCGCGACCGACGGCAAGCCCCATCCGCTCCAGGACACGCTGCTTGCGATCACCCTGGTGCTCGGCATCACGGCCTTCGTCTCCGCGATGTTCCACAACCTCCATCTGCTGTCGTCCTGGACCGGACTGATCGGGATCCTCACGGGCGCGTACGGGCAGTTCATCTCCGAGACGACCCGCGAGCGGACCCTGCTGATCATCGGGCTCGGCGCCTCGGCGGTCGGCTTCTTCCTCGGTATGGCCCACGGCGGCCTCTTCGGCGGCGTGGTCGGCGGCTGACCTCCGCTCCCCATATCCCGGCCTCGGCCCTCCGGACCTCCCACACGGACGGGCCGAGTCGGCATGCGGCCATTAGAGGCGCTCTCCTGGCGCAGTAGGCTTCGGCGCGAGAGCCGGACCCCCTTCACTCCGGGGGACACCCCAGCCGAGGAGCGCCCCGCATGAGCCTGACCCTGAGGACCATCAGCCGCGAGCAGCATCTGGCATTCATCCAGAGCCTGCCGTCGGCGAGCCACTGCCAGGTCCCGGCGTGGGCGGATGTGAAGAGCGAGTGGCGCTCGGAGAACCTGGGCTGGTTCGACGACAAGACCGGTGAGCTCGTCGGCGCGGGCCTGGTCCTCTACCGCCAGCTCCCCAAGGTCAAGCGCTACCTCGCGTATCTGCCCGAGGGCCCGGTCATCAACTGGTACGCCCCGAACCTGGACGAGTGGCTGAAGCCGATGCTCGCCCACCTCAAGCAGCAGGGCGCCTTCTCCGTGAAGATGGGCCCGCCGGTCGTGATCCGGAAGTGGGACGCCCCCGCGATCAAGGCCGGCATCCAGAACCCGGACGTCAAGCGCCTGCGCGATATCGAGCCCACCCACATCGAGCCGCGCGCCTTCGAGGTTTCCGACAAGCTCCGCCGTATGGGCTGGCAGCAGGGCGAGGACGGCGGCGCCGGCTTCGGTGATGTGCAGCCCCGCTACGTCTTCCAGGTGCCGCTCGCCGGCCGCTCTCTGGAAGACGTCCAGAAGGGCTTCAACCAGCTGTGGCGCCGCAACATCAAGAAGGCCGACAAGGCCGGTGTCGAGGTCGTCCAGGGCGGCTACGAGGATCTCGCCGAGTGGCAGCGCCTGTACGAGATCACCGCGATCCGCGACAAGTTCCGCCCGCGGCCGCTCAGTTACTTCCAGCAGCAGTTCCGCGCCCTCAACTCCGAAGACCCCAACCGGATGCGGCTGTACTTCGCCCGGCACAACGGGGTGAACCTCGCGGCCGCGACGATGCTCGTGGTCGGCGGTCACGTCTGGTACTCCTACGGCGCCTCCGACAACATCGGCCGTGAGGTCCGGCCCTCGAACGCGATGCAGTGGCGGATGCTCCGCGACGCCTACGCGCTCGGCGCCAGCGTCTACGACCTGCGCGGCATCTCCGACTCGCTCGACGAGACCGACCACCTCTTCGGCCTGATCCAGTTCAAGGTCGGCACGGGCGGCGAGGCCGTCGAGTACGTCGGCGAATGGGACTTCCCGCTCAACAAGCTGCTGCACAAGGCGCTCGACATCTACATGTCGCGCCGCTGAACCGGCAGCCCGGACCGACGGGCGTGCCACAGGCCGCCCCGCTGATTTCACGTATCGAGTCGGCAACGCGGCCGACCGAGCACAATGAGCTTTCATACCTTTGATACACCGCAGGCACGAGAAAGGTTCCGGGTACCGGCCATGGCGCTCACGCTCTACGTCGACACCGCGCGCTGGCGGGCACACCACAAGCAGGTGCTCGAACAGTTCCCGGGTCTCATCCCCGTCTGCAAGGGCAACGGCTACGGCTTCGGCCACGAGCGGCTCGCCGAAGAGGCGACCCGGCTCGGTGCCGACATGCTCGCCGTCGGCACCACGTACGAAGCCGCCCGGATCAAGGACTGGTTCAGCGGCGACCTGCTCGTCCTCACCCCGTTCCGCCGGGGCGAGGAGCCGGTGCCGCTGCCGGACCGCGTGATCCGCTCCGTCTCCTCGGTCGAGGGCGTGCACGGCCTGGTGGGCGCGCGCGTCGTCATCGAGGTGATGAGCTCGATGAAGCGGCACGGCGTCGGCGAGCACGAACTAGGCCAGCTGCACGCGGCCATAGAGGACGTACGCCTCGAGGGCTTCGGCATCCACCTGCCGCTGGACCGCACCGACGGCTCGGACGCCGTCGAGGAGGTCATCGGCTGGATGGACCGGCTGCGTGCGGCCCGCCTCCCGCTGCACACGATGTTCGTGAGCCACCTGTCCGCGCAGGAACTGGCCCGTCTCCAGCAGCAGTTCCCGCAGACCCGCTTCCGCGCCCGTATCGGCACACGCCTGTGGCTGGGCGACCACGACTCCACGGAGTACCGCGGCGCGGTCCTGGACGTCACGCACGTCTCCAAGGGCGACCGCTTCGGCTACCGCCAGCAGAAGGCCGCCTCCGACGGCTGGCTGGTGGTCGTCGCCGGCGGTACCTCACACGGTGTGGGCCTCGAGGCACCCAAGGCGCTGCACGGTGTGATGCCGCGCGCCAAGGGAGTCGCCCGCGCGGGCCTGGCCACCGTCAACCGGAACCTTTCGCCGTTCGTCTGGTCCGGCAAGCAGCGCTGGTTCGCCGAGCCGCCGCACATGCAGGTCTCGATCCTCTTCGTGCCGAGCGACGCCCCTGAGCCCAAGGTGGGCGAGGAGCTGGTGGCCCATCTCCGGCACACCACGACGCAGTTCGACCGGCTCGTCGACCGCTGAGTCACCACTTCACGTACGGCGGCGGGGGGCGCCAACCCCCGCGGTGGGGGGCCCCTCCGCCCCGCGGGAGCCGAAGGGGCGCCCCAACTCCGGTTGTGGGCGCCCCTTCGGCGCGCATGAAGCCAAGCCGTTCGCTCAGGGCGAACTCTCCTGAACCGGACCGCCCAGAGCGGGACCAGGGCTCTCCACGCCCCATTGCACATACGTCCCATCGGTCCCGTGCGCCGCATGCTTCGGCGGATGTGCCGCCCGGCCCAGGGTGAAGACATCCGTGGCCCGGTCCAGGACGCCGCCCGAGGGGTCGTCCGAGCCGTCCTTACGTACGGGATCGCGCTCGGGCATCAGGATGTCGCGGACGATGACGGCGCAGAGGTACAGCGTGCCCAGGAGGTGGAGCAGGATGGCCAGTTGATAGCCCTCCTCCGGCAGCCCTTGGTGCTTGTCGCCGCTCGTCGTGTACGCGAGGTACATCCAGATCCCGAGGAAGTACATGACCTCGCAGGCCTGCCAGATCAGGAAGTCCCGCCAGCGGGGCCGGGCGAGTGCCGCGAGCGGGATCAGCCACAGCACGTACTGCGGTGAATAGACCTTGTTGGTGAGGATGAACGCCGCCACCACCAGGAAGGCGAGCTGTGCGAAGCGCGGCCTGCGCGGTGCCGTCAGGGTGAGCGCGGCGATCAGACCGCAGCAGGCCACCATCAGCAGCGTGGCGAGGGTGTTGACGGTCTCGGTGCTCAGCGGGGTGTCCATCCGCTGCTGCAGGATCAGCCAGAACGAGCCGAAGTCCGTCCCGCGCTCCTGGCTGAACGTGTAGAACTTCGCCCAGCCGTCGAAGGCCCCGATCATCACCGGCAGGTTCACCGCCAGCCAGGCGCCTGCCGCGCCCGCGAAGGCGATCCCGAACTCCCGCCAACGCCCTGCCCGCCAGCACAGCAGCAGCAACGGCCCCAGCAGGAACACGGGGTAGAGCTTGGCCGCTGTCGCCAGACCCAGCAGCACGCCGAAGGCCAGCGGACGTGCACGCGACCACATCAGCATCGCGGCGGCGGTCAGCGCGATCGCGAGCAGATCCCAGTTGATGGTCGCCGTGAGCGCGCCCGCGGGGGCCAGCGCGACGAGCAGCCCGTCCCAGGGACGGCGCCTGTGTGTACGGGCGACACAGACCGCGATGACGACGGCGCAGACCATCAGCATGCCGGCGTTGACCAGCCAGTAGACCTGCTCCCGGTACTGCAGGGTGTCGGTGGAGTCGCTGGGGACACCGGTGATCCAGGACGCGACCTCCATGAACACCCCGGTCAGCACGGGGTATTCGAGGTACTCCATACCGCCGGAGATATCGCGCGGGATGCGGTCGAAGTACGGGACGAGGTCCTCGGCGAAGCCGCGCCCCTGGAAGAGATGCGGGATGTCGGAGTAGCAGGCGTGGGTGTACTGCGCACCTGCGCCGAAGAACCAGCCGCCGTTGTAGCAGGGCAGCTTCTGCACCATGCCGAGCGCGAACATCCCGATGGCGATGAGCGCGATGATGCGCACCGGAGTCCACCAGTGGCCCCCGAACAGCGCTCTGCGGCCGAGCGGACCACCGATCAGCTCACTGCCGGCCGCGGCGACCTCGTCCTGCCGTGTCGGCGCCACCGGCTCCTCAGCGGGGTCCGTGCCGGGTCCTGTGCGCGGGCTCGGGCTCGTGCTCGTCATGGGGTTCATCCTGCCGTACGGCGCCGTGGATACGGCGAGGGCCGCCGCACCCTGAGGGGCGGGGGCCCGGGGTTTTCGTGGGACCGGCCCCCTGGTGTGGTGCTC
>NZ_JAEIMH010000139.1:11901-14370 GCF_016464295.1 Streptomyces sp. N35
CCGGGGGGGGGGGGGAGGCGGGGCCCCGCGCCCCGCGGTGGGGGGGGTTGGCCCGTGTTTCACGTGAAACGGTCGCCTTGGTGTGTTTCACGTGAAACACCCCGGCCTGGGCGGCTAACCGTCGGCTCCCTCGAACCAGCCGCCATTGCCACCGTTGCCGTTGCCGTTACCTCCGGTCGGTGGCTCGGTCGTCGGCGGTGGCGAGGACTCGCCACCGGTGGTTCCTCCGTTGTCCTGACCGCCGTTGTTCTGGCCGCCATTGGACTGACAGATGAGGTCCCAGTCGGCACACGACGGGGACGGCTCGACCGGCAGCGACGGCGTGACTTCCGGCTGCGACGGCGTGGGCTCAGGATCGTCGCTCGGCGTCGGCGTGGGCGACGGGGTCGGCTTGCCGACGATCTCGCCGATCTCGGGGGCATCCGTGAACTCGCTGTGGTCCTCGCCCTTGGTGCCTTCGAGCATGTAGTCCTTCCAGACCTGCGCGGGCACCTCACCACCGTGGATCGAGTCACCGGCGTCGCCGGTGATACGGAGCAGCTTCCCCTCTTCGGGGTCGGAGCGGAACACACCGATCGCCGTGGAGAGTTCGGGCGTGTAACCGGCGTACCACGCGGACAGGTTGTCGTCGGTGGTACCGGTCTTACCGGCGGCCGGGAAGCCGATGTCGGCGATGCGCTTGGCCGTACCGTTCTGGACGACGTTCTCCAGAACCTCGGTGACGCCGTTGGCCACATCCGGGTCAAGGGCGTCCTTGCCCGTGGGCTTCGGGAATCCGTCCAGCTCCGTCTCGTCCTTCTCGACCTTGGTGACGGAGTACGGCTCGTAGTGCTCACCTTCGGCCGCGAAGGTCGCGTACGCGCTGGACAAAGCGACCGCATCAGGCGTGGAGGTACCCAGCGAGAACGAGACGTTGCCCAGGTTGCCCGTGTCGAAGCTCGCCTCGGGGATGCCCAGCGCCCTTGCCGTCTTACGTGTCGTTTCCAGCCCGACGTCGATGCCGAGCTGTGCGAACGGCACGTTGATGGACTTCTCCATCGCGAACTTCAGCGTGACGAGCCCGTACTTCTTGCCGTCTTCCTCATTCTGCTGACGGAAGGGCCCTCCCTTGCCGTTCGGGATCGGGTCGCCGTTCTGGTCCTTGATGATGGTGTTGTCGTCACCGAGGTAGCGGCTCATCGGGGAGATTCCGTTGCCGCCGCTCTCCTGCGTCCCGTTCTCCATCGCCGAAGCCAGGACGAACGGCTTCCACGTCGATCCCACCGGCACTCCCGTGGTGCGCGCGTTGTTGACGTAGTAGCCCTTGTCGTAGCCGGCCCCGCCGTAGACCGCCTTGATCTGGCCGGTCTTCGGGTCGATGGAAGAGCCGCCGAACTGGACCAGCTTGTCCATGCGCTTGCCCTGTTCCTTGCGGGTCTTGGCGACCGCGTTCTCCAGGGCCTTGACCTTCTTCTCGTTGAAGGTCGTGTAGATCTTGTAGCCGCCCTTGTCGAGGTCCTCGATCGAGATGTCCATCTTCTTCGCGGCTTCCTGCTTCGCGATGTCGATGAGGTAGCCCGTCTGCCCGGCAAGCGGCGACTTGCGCTTCTCTATCGTCGGGAACTTGGTGACCTTGTCCCGGTCCGCCTGGGTGAGTTTGCCGACCTCCACCATGCGGTCGAGAGTCCACTTCCAACGAGCCTCGACCCGCTTCTCGTTGAGCGGCTTGGTCGCGTTGGGCCCCACACCACCATCGGGGTTGTAGAGGTTCGGGCCCTTGAGGACCGATGCGAGGAAGGCGCTCTCGCTGAGGCTCAGATCGAGGGAGTTCTTGCCGAAGTAGGCCTGCGAGGCGGCCTGGATGCCGTAGGCGTTACGCCCGTAATAGGCGGCGTTGAGATAGCCGGCCAGGATGTCGTCCTTCGACATCTGCGTACCGACCTTTATGGAGATGAAGAGCTCCTTGGCCTTACGTGAGACCGTCTGGCTCTGGTCCAGGTAGGTGTTCTTCACGAACTGCTGGGTGATGGTCGAACCACCCTGCGTCTCGCCGCCCGTGGCCATGTTGAACGCGGCGCGGGCGATACCCATCGGGTCCACACCGCTGTCGGTCTCGAAGCTGGCGTTCTCGGCGGCGATCACCGCGTTCTGCATCTCGGTGGGGATCTGATCGATGTCGACGATCTGGCGGTTCTCCTTGCCGCCGGTCGACGCCATCTGCTTGCCGTTGTCCCAGTAGAAGACGTTGCTCTCGTTGTTGGCGACCTTGTCGACGGTGGGAATCTCCACCATCGAGTAAGCGATCCCCGCCGCCGCGACCATCATCCCGAAGAAGCCGATGAGGCAGCCCGTGACCTGCTTCCAGGACGGTACGAAGCGCTTCAGGCCGTCGCGGTCCGACCGCGGATAGTCGACCCAACGCTTCTTGCCCGGCTCGTAACGGCCCCGGCCGCGCCCCGGCCCTCCGGCCTCACCGGAGGCGCCGCGCCG
>NZ_JAEIMH010000014.1:0-23468 GCF_016464295.1 Streptomyces sp. N35
CCGCCCCCTCGATCGAGGGGGCGGGGCCTTCTGGTGCGTTCAGGCCCTGGACGGTTCGGCGACGGCTGGTGCTCCGCCGCGCGCACCGCCGCGACCGATCCGTACGGCAAGCGGTACGAGGGCGATGGCCGCCGCTCCGAGCAGACCGGCCAGGGCGAAGGCGGTGAAGCCCCAGCTCTGGTTGCCGTTCTGGGCGAGGGCGCCCACCAGCCAGGGCCCGACCACGGCGCCGGTGCGGCCCACGCCCGTCACCAGGCCCAGACCCGCGGCGCGTTCGCTGTCCCGGTACACGCTGTTGGTCGCCGCGTACACCATCACCTGGGCGCTGAAGAGCCAGATCCCGGTGATCGCGACCACGACGTACGTGACGCCCAGCGGCAGTTCGGACTTGAGAAGCAACGCGCCGGCGGCGGTCAGCACGAACCAGATCGCCGACACCCGCACAGCGCCGAAACGGTCCGCGGTCCGGCCGGCGATCAGCATGCCCACGATGCCGCCCGCGTTGATCACCATCAGGAAGCTGACCGAGGAGTTCAGGCCGTAGCCGTTCGCCCGCATCATTGTCGGCAGCCAGGTGCTCACCCCGTACACGAGGAGCAGACCGCAGAACGAGGCCAGCCAGAGCAGCGGCGTCGCCCACCGCGACTCGGGACGGAACAGGGCGCCGATCGCGGCGATCCGCCCCTTCGCCCCCGCTGCGGGTGCCTCGACCTCGGTGGGACGCGGCAGCCCGAAGCGGTCGGCGACCTGCTCGGCCTCGGCGCGCCGGCCGCGTGCCAGGAGCACGCCCGGCGACTCGGGCAGGTACTTGAGGAGCATCGGTACGGCGATGAACGCGGGCAGCACTCCGGCCCAGAACACCCAGCGCCAGCCGAACTCCGGGGCCACGCCGAGGCCGAGGCCCGTGGCGGCCATCCCGCCCGCGTGATACGAGGTCATCAGGAGGCCGGTCATCAGCGCGGCCCGCCGCGGCGGAGCGAACTCGAGCACCATCGCCAGACACAGCGGCATGAGGCCGCCCAGCCCGAGCCCCGCGACGAACCGTCCGGCCCCGAAGACACCGGCGCTCCCGGCGAGCGCGCACAAGGCGCAGCCGAGCGAGAACAGCGTGACGCTGGCGACCAGCATCGGGCGGCGGCCCAGCCAGTCGGTGACATTGCCCGCGGTGAGCGCGCCGATCAGCATGCCGAACGTGGTCCAGCTGCCGATCGTGCCCGCGGTGCCCGGCGTCAGGCCGAGTCCGGGGTCGTCGAGCATGTGGGGCATGACGGCGCCGTAGATGTTGACGTCCATGCCGTCGAAGAACACGGCCAGCCAGCACAGCGCCAGAACGGGGAACACCGTCCGGAACGTGTGCGGGGCACGGGCCGCAGGAGCGGAGTGCGCGGAAGAGGTCATATCGGTCCCTGGGGCGAGCTCAGCACGCCGGAGATCCGGCGTTGTTCGTGTGGTGAAGAACTGTTCACATCTCGCGAGGGGATGAGTGTGGGGTCGGCCCGGGAGGCTGTCAATGAGTGCGGAGCCTTGGATTCCGGCGACCGTGCTTGCCCCGTCCGGGGACGGATGTTGGGATAGGCGCCGTGACAGCAGCCCGAGGGGACCAGACGACCGCGGCGGTGGAGGCGGTCTTCCGTATCGAGTCCGCGCGCATCATCGCGGTGGTGACCCGGGTCGTGCGCGATGTCGGCATAGCGGAGGAACTCGCTCAGGACGCCCTGATCAGCGCCCTGGAGCAGTGGCCTCGCGAAGGCGTCCCCGACAATCCGGCCGCGTGGCTGATGACGGCCGCGCGCCGCAAGGCCATCGACCTCGTACGCCGCAAGGAGACCTACGCCCGCAAGCTCGCCGAGGTCGGCCGCACCCTGGAGGACGTACCGCCGCCGGAGCCGTCCGACCCCGACGACATCGACGACGATCTGCTGCGCCTGATCTTCACGGCCTGCCATCCCGTGCTCTCGGCGAAGGCCCGCATCGCCCTGACGCTGCGACTGCTCGGCGGTCTGACCACCGACGAGATCGCCCGCGCACTGCTGACCACCGAACCGACCGTCGCCCAGCGCATCGTGCGCGCCAAACGCACCCTGGCCAAGGCCGATGTCCCCTTCGAAGTGCCGGGAGTCACCGAGCGGCCGGCCCGTCTCGCCTCGGTCCTCGAGGTCATCTACCTGATCTTCAACGAGGGCTACAGCGCCACGGCCGGCGAGGATCTGCTGCGGCCCGCGCTGTGCGAGGACGCGCTCCGGCTCGCCCGGGTGCTCGCCGCGCTGATGCCGGGCGAGCCCGAAGCGCAAGGACTCGCCGCCCTGTTGGAGTTCCAGGCCTCCCGGCTGCCGGCGCGCACGGGCCCGGACGGGGAGCCGGTGCTGCTCGCCGATCAGAACCGCACGAAGTGGAATCGCATGCTGATGCACCGCGGCGTCGACGCGCTGCAGCGCGCCGGTACGGGCCCGTACTCCGTGCAGGCCGCGATCGCCATGTGCCATGCGCAGGCGCTGCGTTACGAGGACACGGACTGGAAGTCGATCGCCGCCCTCTACGGCCGGCTCGCCCAGCTCACCCCGTCGGCGGTGGTCGAGCTCAACCGGGCCGTCGCCGTATCGATGGCCGAAGGCCCCGAGCAGGGGCTGAAACTGGTCGACGCGCTCGCGGACGAAGCGGCCCTCAAGGACTACCACTTCCTGCCGAGCGTGCGCGGCGACCTCCTGGAGCGCCTCGGGCGTCACGAGGAGGCCCGCGCCGAGTTCGCCCGGGCGGCCTCGCTGACACGCAACGCCCGGGAACGGGAGCTCCTCCTGACGCGGGCGCGGGATCTGGAGGCCTGAGCGCGCGTACGCAGGACGCGACGTGGCCGGGGCCGTGCCGCTGACGAGCCTGATGGCGCAGAAAACCGTCGAGTCCTGTGCCGTACGAAACCGGACACCAGCGGCGACTTATAGTTGCCGCGTGCGCGCCCCCGAGGGTGCGGCAGTACCCCCAGCCCGCCCCGAGAAGGAGGCGCCGTGACGGACTTCGACGCGATCGACGCGCTCCTGGCCTCGGTCCAGGAAGAGACCGCCCTGCCCCCGTCCGCCGAACGCAGACGGCTGCGCGAAGCCCTCGGCCTTTCCCGTACGCAGGTGGCGGCCGTGCTCGGGGTGTCCGCGTCGACCGTCGGCGGCTGGGAGAGCGGGCGTGAGCCGAGCGGCGAGATCCGCGCCAAGTACGGGTACTTCCTTGACGGCGCGCAGGCCAAGGTGGGGGCTGAGGACGGCACCCCAGGTACTGGACGCGAGTCTGAGGCACTCGAGGCTGAGGCGCCCGTGGCTGAGGAGCCGGCGCCACCCGTCGAAGAGGTCGCCGGGGGAGCGACCCTCTCCGCCCCCGCGCCCTGCGTCCTGTGCGGTGCCCCCGCGGTGCACCAAGTCGAGGGGTTCCCGCAGCACTTGGACGCCGCCGACTGCCAGGCCGCAACCACCGCCGCGACGTCACCACGCGAGCAGACGCCGCCCGCCGCGGCCGCGCAGCCGACCGCACCGGCCCCCAGGAAACTCGTTCCCGCCGGCCGCCGTGCCAAGGAGGCCGACTCCCCGGACCTGATCGCCCCGGCCGTCCAAGCCGCCCTCGCCGCCCACGGCGGAGACGTGGGAACCGCCACGGCCCCGCTGGTCAAGCGCGCCATCCCCGACGCGATGGCGCTGCTCGACGAAACCCGTAAGGGCGCCCGGTACCAGGTCATCGCGCACCCGCCGATGCCCGACATCCTGCGCCGCAAGAGCGCCAAGGGCCCGGACGAGATCTGGGAGGCGCGCCCGAACTGGACCCGCCCCGAACTCCCGGCGGGCCGCCACGAAGTGACCGCCCTCGATGTCAACGGGGCCTATCTCTCCGCCCTCAAGACCCATCTGCCGATCGGCGCGCTCGAACACTCCACGGGCAACGTCCACGACCGCCGTCGCGCCGGCGTCCACCTGATCACCCCGCCCGCCTGGGACCTGGAGCACCTGCTGCCCCATCCGCTCGGCAACCGGGAGGAGGAGGGCGAGTTCTGGGTCACCGAGCCGACGCTGCGACTGCTCCTGCGACTCTCCTCCGATCCGTACGGACTGTGCGAGCCGCCCGTGATCCACGAGTCCTGGACCTCGGGGGCCACCGAGGGGCTCCTGGAGAAGTTCCGTATCGCCCTCAAGGACGCCCGTGACCGTGCCATCACCGAGGACGACTCGGTCACGCTCGAGTACGTGAAGGCGATGTACTCGAAGTTCGTCTCCACGATGGGGGAGTCCAACTACAACCGGGAGCTGTACCGCAGCGACTGGATGCACCTCATCCGCTCGCAGGCCTTCGCCAACCTCTGGATGAAGGCGTACAAGTGCTTCGACGAAGGCCTCGTCGTCGTCCGTGCGATGGGCACCGACGAACTCCATGTCTCCGGTGACTGGCGTCAGATCTTCACGGAGGGCAGGGCGGTCACCGAGGTGAAGGTCAAGGACGTCTACACGCTCGGCGACGACGAACCGGAACCGCCCGCGGACGTGTAGGGCCCGGCCGGCGGGTCATCTCGGGCGGCCGGCAGGGGGTGGAGCACGTTGGGCCCTCCGCGAAATGCCTCGACACCGATCGTGGTGATCGGGGACGCTTCGCGCGATGACCAGAATCAGTGACACGCCGCCCGCATGGGACGAGCGCACCCAGCTCACCACGTTTCTCGACTATGCACGGGACACCGCCCGCGCCAAGTGCGAAGGCGTCTCCCCGGAGAACGCCCGCAAGGCGCTCCTGCCGGGCTCACCGCTGATGACCATGAGCGGAGTGATCAGTCACTTGCGCTGGGTCGAGTACTACTGGTTCCAGGTGATCTTCCTCGGCGAGGAAGACCGGGCCCCCATGACGGATGAGGACCCCGACCGCGAGATGCGTATCGCCGTCGACTTCCCGCTTCCGCAGCTGCTCGACGAATACGCTGAGCAGAGCGCCCGCTACCGCGAACTGGTCGCCGGGAGCGACCTGGGCAAGCAGGCTCAGCGCACCATCCGCGACGGCGTCCACGTCGACTTGCGCTGGATCCTCCTCCACCTCACTGAGGAGACCGCCCGCCACAACGGCCACCTGGACATCCTGCGCGAACTGCTCGACGGAACGACCGGCGGCTAGGGCGGGCCCGAGCCGTCAATGTGGGATCCCCGAGCCGTCAGTGTGAGCCCTCCGAGCCGTCAATGTGAGATCCCCGAACCGCCCCCGGCGAACGCCCCGTTGAAGGCGTGCTTCGCGAAGCGTTCTCCGATACGGAGGTGCGTCGCCGCGTCGGGGTGCAGTCGGTCGGGCAGCGGGAGCTCCGCGAAGTCGGTCGCGCCGTACAGGTCGAGGCCGTCGAGGTGGTGGAGATGCGGGTCGTCGGTCGCGCGCTGGGCCACGATGCGGGCGAGTTCTTCGCGGATGGCCTTCAAGGTGAGCTTGCCGGCGGCGGCTTCCGCCGGATCGCCGGTGGCCTGGAAGGCCAGCTTCCCCGTCGCGAGGGCTTCGAGGTCGAAGGTGCCGGGTCCTGGTGTCTCCTCGTGGATCGCGCAGTAGATCGGGGAGACGACCAGGAGCGGTGCCGTCGGGTGGCCTTCGCGGATCGTGTCGAGGAAGCCGTGCACGGCCGGGCCGAACGCCCGCATCCGCATCAGGTCCAGGTTGACGAGATTGATGCCGATCTTGACGCTGATCACGTCCGCAGGGGTGTCCCGCATCGCCCGCGCGGTGAACGGGTCGAGCAGAGCGCTGCCGCCGAACCCGAGATTGACCAGGTCCACGCCTGCGAGCCTGGCGGCCACGGCGGGCCAGGTCGTGCTCGGGCTCGCCGCATCGGAGCCATGACTGATCGAACTGCCGTGGTGCAGCCAGACCTTGCGGCCCTCGGCCGGCAGCGGCCGCACGGGAGCGTCGGTGCGCAGCGCGACCAGCTCGGTGGTCTCGTTGTGCGGCAGCCACAGCTCCACGAGCTTGTCGCGGTCGGGCAGCCCGGCGAAACGCAACGTGCCCGGGGTGCCCGCGGTGTGCTCGACGGAGCCGTTCGTCATGTCGATGGTGAGGGTGTTGCCGCCGTGCACGCTCGCCCGGCCGGCGAGTTCACCGTCGACGAGCAGGTCGTAGACCCCGCCGGGGCGCGCCGGTGCACCCACGTGGACGCGCTTGGTGGGCACCGTGTCCAGCTCCAGCGCGGTGGCGCGGGTGCGCAGCGCGATCCGTACGCCCGAGGGCTGCGACTCGGCCATCGCGAGCTGTCCGTCGGTGCATTGCGCACGGGCGCGGGCGGGCAGCCGGTGCGGCAGGACGCCCTGAGCGGTGGGCTCGAGTTCCAGCGCCCCGCGCACGACGGCCGTGGTCAGCGGGGTGGTGATCCAGTCGTTCATGGTGCCTTCAGGCCTCTCGGTCATCACGTTCGGGCTCGGCCCGGGTATTACGTGCGGGCTCGACCCGGTCATCACGTGCGGGTTCGTCCGGCCAGTTGCGCAGCAGGGCGTCGAGGGCGTCCACGATCCGCGCCCACGTCACCGACGAATCCGGTGCGCTGTGGCTGAAGCCGCCGCTCAGTTCGAGGCTCACATAGCCGTGGAAGGTGCCGCCCAGGAGCCGTACGGCATGGGTCTGATCGGGCTCCGACAGGTCGTATCCGCGCAGGATCGCCCGGGTCATCTGTGAGTGCCGCACGCCGGCGCTCGCGGCTGCCGTCTCGGGACTGAGGCGCAGCTGGGCGGCCGCATAGCGGCCGGGATGCCGGCGCGCGTAGTCCCGGTAGACGTTCGCGAAGGCGGCGAGGGCGTCCTTGCCCGAGCGCCCGGCGAGTGCCTCAGCCGCGCGGTCGGCCATCTCCTCGAGCGCCAGCAGGGCGATACGGGTCTTGAGGTCGTGTGAGTTCTTCACGTGCGAGTACAGGCTCGCGACCTTCACATCGAAGTGCCGAGCCAGAGCCGACACGGTCACCTGCTCGAAGCCGACCTCGTCGGCGAGCTCCGCGCCGGCCTGCGTCAGCCGCTGCGGTGTCAGCCCTGCACGTGCCATCCGTCGGCCTCCTCGCCTGGTCCTGCCGTGAAGCTCTGGTGGATTTTCCTGTGGCCATTATGCATTTGCCTAAAGCATTTAGGCAAATTACGATCGCTCTCATGAAGCCGCTGACCGAACAAGAGATCCGAGCCGCCTTCGTCAACTGCTCGAAGGGCGAGGCCAAGCGCCTGAGCATGCCGCGTGACCTGGCAGAACGCCCCTGGGACGACCTCGACTACCTCGGCTGGCGCGACCCGCAGGCACCCGACCGCGCCTACCTCGTCACCGAGGTCGACGGCCGCCCGCGGGCCGTGGCACTGCGTGGCGCCCCTCGGATAGCCGGGCAGGCGCGCCGCAGCATGTGCTCGATCTGTCTGACCACCAAGGACGGCGGCGTGTCCCTGATGGTCGCGCCCCTGGCGGGGAAGGCCGGCAAGCAGGGGAACTCGGTGGGCGTCTACGTGTGCACCGATCTCGACTGCTCGCTCTACACCCGCGGCATCAAGCAGGTCGAAGGCGTCCTGAAGGTGGCGGAGACCCTCACCGTCGACGAGAAGATCGCCCGTACGGTCGCCAATGTCGAAGCCTTTCTGGCGAAGGTCACGCACTGACCCCGGCGCGGACTGTGACGCATGGGCCGGGAGGGGACGCCGGCGCGCCTTAAACTCGCCGGATGGCAACGTACTTCGACGTCCACCCGGACAACCCGCAGCGCCGCACCATCTCCACGGTGGCCGACAGCATTCGCGGGGGCGCGCTCATCGCGTATCCGACCGACTCCTGCTACGCGCTGGGCTGCCAGCTCGGCAACCGCGAGGGCATCGGCCGGATCCGCTCCATCCGCCAGCTCGACGACCGGCACCACTTCACGCTCGTCTGCCAGGACTTCGCGCAGCTGGGCCAGTTCGTGCACATCGACAACGACGTGTTCCGCGCCATCAAGGCGGCCACGCCCGGCAGTTACACCTTCATCCTGCCCGCCAGCAAGGAGGTGCCGAGGCAGCTGATGCACCCGAAGAAGAAGACCGTCGGTGTACGCATCCCCGACCATGTCGTCACCCAGGCCCTGCTCCAGGAGCTCGGCGAACCGCTCCTGTCGAGCACGCTGCTGCTGCCCGGCGAGGGCGAACCCCTCACCCAGGGCTGGGAGATCAAGGAACGCCTCGACCATGTCGTCGACGCCGTCCTCGACTCGGGCGACTGCGGCACCGAGCCCACGACGGTGATCGACTTCTCCGGCGGCGACGTCGAGATCGTACGGCGCGGGGCGGGCGACACCTCCCGCTTCGAGTAGGAGCCGGTCGCCCCAGCGGGCTCACGCCGCCCGCCCGAGCGGGCGTGACCGCCGAGCGCGCGGCCCCGGCGTCGCACGGACGCGGTATGTCGACGGCCATGTCCGGATGTGACAGGCAGTCGTCATTGCCGCCATCGGGGCCGCGGGCGAGGATGGGGACATGCCCCTCAAGCACCGAGTCGTCATCGCGGTCTTCCCCGATGTCGACCTCCTCGACGTCACGGGACCGGCGGAGGTCTTCTCGCTCGCGAATCGCGTGAGCGAGGGCCGCGCCGGTTACGAGGTCCGGCTCGCCGGGCCCGCCGCGGGAGAGGTCACCACCTCGGCAGGCGTACGGATCATCGCCGATCTCGGCTTCGACGAGGTGGACGGGCAGGTCGACACCCTGCTCGTACCAGGTGCGGTCGACCTCACCGACGAGGGGCCGGTGGCCCGTATCGACCCGGACATCGTGGCCTGGATCGAGAGGACCGCACCGCGCTCACGGCGCGTCGCCTCCGTATGCGTCGGGGCGCATCTGCTCGCGGCCGCGGGACTCCTGGACGGCAAGACGGCCACGACCCACTGGACGACCGCCGCCCAGCTGGCCGCCGACCACCCCGCCGTCACGGTCGACCCGGACCCGATCTTCGTCCGTACCAACCGCGGACGGCTGTGGACGGGCGCCGGGATCAGCGCCTGCCTCGACCTCTCCCTGGCCCTTGTGGCGGAGGATCTCGGCGAGGACGTCGCGCTTGCGGTGGCGCGGCAGCTCGTCATGTACCTCAAGCGGCAGGGCGGACAGAGCCAGTTCTCCGTACCGCTGAGCCGTCCGGCCGCGGCCCGGCGCGACATCGACGAACTACGGGTGTGGATCGCCGACCACCTCGACCAGGACCTGTCCGCGGAGGTGCTCGCCGACCGTATGTGTCTCAGCGAGCGGCACTTCGCCCGGGTCTTCAAACAGGAGACCGGACAGAGCCCGGCCACCTATGTCGAGGCCGCCCGGGTCGAGACCGCGCGCCGTCTCCTGGAGACGACCGACGACGCGCTCGACCGCATCGCCGCGGCGGCCGGACTCGGCTCCGCGGAAACCCTGCACCGCGCGTTCAAACGGCAACTGGCCACCACACCGGCCGGATACCGGCGTCGTTTCCGCACCAGTTCCCCGTGAGCGCCCCGCGCTCGCAAGACCCGCACACCCACCCCATCGGCACGGCGTACGGCTTCGCCCTGCCCACACCTCGGCGTATGGCTCTGCCCTGCCCACCTGATGAAAGGCACCCCATGACTCAGCCCTCGAAGTCCCTGCGCGAGGTCGTCGGACTCGGCAACGAGCTGCCGAAGCTCGGCGAGTCGATCGTCGTGATGATCGACTTCCAGAACACCTACCGCACCGGCGTCATGGCGCTCGAAGGCGCCGAAGAGGCCCTCGCGGCCGGCGCCCGGCTGCTCGAGCGTGCCCGCGCCGCCGGCGCTCCCGTCGTCCATGTCCTCAACGACGGCGGCGAAGGCACCCCGTACGACATCCGTGCCGAGATCGGTGCCATCAGCGACGAGGTCGCCCCGGCCGAAGGCGAGGCCGTCGTGGTCAAGGGCTTCCCGAACTCCTTCCACAACACCGACCTCGGCGAGGTCCTCACCCGGCTCGACGCAGCACCGGGCAGCGGCAAGAACCTGATCATCGCCGGGTTCATGACCCACATGTGCGTCAACTACACCACCCAGGGCGCCTTCAACCTCGGCTACAGCCCCACGGTCGTCGCGGAGGCCACCGCCACCCGTAACCTCACCGCGCCCGACGGCTCCGTCGTGCCGGCCGCCGCGCTCCAGTCGGCCGCGCTGACCACGATCACCGACCTGTTCGGCACCGTGGCGCCGACGGTGGACGCGCTGCGGGCCTGAGCCGTACGAACGGTGGGGCGGACCCCGCCCCACCGTTCACCGGGCTCAGGCCACCGCGGTCCCTTCCAGCTCCACCAACAGGTCGGGGATCGCCAGCCGGGTGACCCCGAGCATCGTGGTGGCAGGCGCCACCCGTGCCGCCCCCAACCGCGCGGCCAGCACGCCGTAGTGCGCGAAGAGCCGGTCGACGTCGGTGGTGTACACATTGAGCCGGACCAAGTGGGCCAGGGTCATGCCCGCCTCCGCGAGCACCGCCTCCAGATTGTCGAGGCTCAGCGCCAGCTGCGCCGCCATGTCACCGGCGTGCTCGGGCTTGCCGTCCTTGCTCATCGCGGTCTGTCCCGAGCAGTACAGGGTCCGGGTGTGTCCGGTGACGAGTTCGCCCTGGTTGTACCCCAACTCACCGGACCACGCCCACGGGTTGACCGCCGTTCGCTCCACGCCCACATCAGCTCCCATCGAGTTCTCCTCCTCGTGCGATGCCGAGCCTGCCAACCATTCATGACATCCCCTGTCATGTATTTGATTAGGGTTCCCGCATGCGTGCCGACCGGTTGGTGTCCCTGGTGCTGCTGCTGCGGCAGCAAGGACGCATGTCCGCGGCAGCGCTGGCCGAGGAGTTGGAGGTCTCCACGCGCACCGTGCTGCGCGACATCGAGGCACTGTCCGCGGCCGGCGTCCCCGTCTACGCGGAACGCGGCCGGCACGGCGGATTCGCGTTGCTGCCCGGATTCCGCACCGAGCTCACCGGGCTGAACCCCGACGAAGCCCTCGCCCTGCTTGTCGCGGGATCGCGGCGCGGCGCACAGGCCTTCGGGCTCGGTTCCGCGCTCGCCTCGGCGATGCTCAAGGTGGTCGACGCGCTGCCCGAGAGCTATCGGGACACCGCGACCGGCGTGGCCGAACGGCTCCTCATCGACCCGGAGACCGACCTGCTCTCCCGCCGCCCGGCCGACGACGACGTGCCGGACGCCGTGGCGGCCGGGGTCCTGCGCGCCGTGCTCTGCGGCCACCGGCTGCGAATCCGGTACGCGGCCACCGGCCAGGACCCCGCTTGGCGCACCGTGGACCCGATCGGCCTGGTGACCATTCGCGACCGGGGCTACCTGCTGGCCGCGCGATCCGGCGAGGACCGCACGTACCGGCTGTCCCGGATCCTGGCGGCCGACGCTCTCGCCGAGCCCGCCGTGCGACCGGACCGGGTCGATCTCGACCGGGCCTGGCAGGAGCGCGGCACGCGGTTCCGCACCGGCGGCGACCAGGTCACCGTGCGGGTACGGGTGGATCCGGCGCGCCGGGAGGAGCTGGTCGGCACCGCCGTCGCCGTCCTCGGCGAAGAGGCCGACGCGGACGGCTGGTTGCGCCTCGACGTGGCCTTCCAGGACGCGAGGCACGCGCAATGGGCGCTGTGGCAGCTCGGCACACAGGCGGACGCGCTGACCCCGCAGTGGCTGCGCGACCGTCTGCACGAACGCGCCGCCGCGCTCGCGAGCCGCTACGCGCCCTGACCGGCCCAGGGCCTGATCACCGGACGGGCCCTAGCGGCGGATGAGTCCCAGCTCCGCCGCGGTCGCCACGGCCGCCGTACGCGATTCGACGTCGAGCTTGGCGTAGACGCGGGCCAGATGGGACTTGACCGTGCCCTCGGTGAGGTGGAGCTGCCGGCCGATCGCCTGGTTGGACAGGCCTTCCGCGACCAGCGTGAGGACTTCCGTCTCGCGCCGGGTCAGCGCCGCCGCAGGGGTGCGGAGGCGGTGCATCAGACGGTCGGCGACCGCGGGAGCCAGGATGGTGCGGCCCGCGGCGGCCGTACGCACCGCGGCGGCCAGGTCCTCCGGAGGCGCGTCCTTGAGGAGGTAGCCGGTCGCGCCGGCCTCGATGGCGGGCAGGGTGTCGGCGTCGGAGTCGTACGTGGTGACGACCAGGACACGCGGGGCGTCCGGGCGCGCGGTGATCAGGGCGGTGGCCTCGGCGCCCCCCATTCCCTTGCCGAACTGCAGGTCCATCAGGACGACATCGATATCGCCCGCGGCCGCGCGGACGACCGCGTCCTCGGCGGTGGCCGCTTCCGCCACCACGGCGAGCCCGGGCTCGGTCTCGAGCACCGCCCGCAGCCCTGCCCGTACGACGGGGTGGTCGTCGGCGAGCAGCAGACGGATCGGGGTGTCGGTCACGGGCGGACCTCCGGCTCGGTCCGGGCGGACGGGGTCAGGGGGAGCCGGGCGGTCAGGGTGGTGCCCCGGCCCGGCGCGGAGGTGAGGGTGAAGGTGCCGCCCAGTGCGCGCGTACGGGCCCGCATGGCGGACAGTCCGTATCCGCCGAACTCGGGGTCGGGCAGGGGGAGTCGGTCGGGGTCGAAGCCGCTGCCGTCGTCGACCACCTCCAGACCGGCATGGCCGTCGAGATAGCTGAGCGTGAGGTCGGCTGTGCCGGCGTCGGCGTGGCGCACGGTGTTGGCCAGGGCGGACTGGGCGATCCGCAGCAGGGCCACCTCGTGCGCGGTCGGCAGCGGTACCGGGGTGCCGAGGAGATGGAAGCGTGCGGTGAGCCCGTCGTGGGTACCGGCGCAGAGCCGTTCCAGCGCACCGGCGAGAGTGCTGCCGTCGAGGGAGGGCGGGGCGAGGGCGGCGACGAAGCGGCGGGCCTCGGCGAGGTTGTCCACGGCTGCCAGCCGCGCCTGGTCGACATAGCGGGCCGCGTTGTCGGGTGCCTGGGGGAGGGCCCGTTCGGCGGCGCGCAGCAGGAGTTGGATGCTGGACAGGCCCTGCGCCAAGGTGTCGTGGATCTCGCGGGCCAGCCGCTCGCGTTCGGCGAGCACACCCGCGGTGTGCTGCGCGGCGGCGAGGTCGGCGCGGGTCGCGGTGAGCTCCTCGATCAGCTGACGGCGCTGGTCCGACTCGCGGTACAGGGCCTGGTAGCCCCACACCACGGCGACCGCGACGGCCGCGCCGAGTGCGGGGCCGATCGCGAAGGCGACGCTGAAGGAACTCTGGTGGGCGGCGAACGCGGCGATCGACGCCAGCGCGGTGACGGCCACGGCGGCGAGGCCGGTACGCCGCGGCAGCAGGTGCAGCTGGAGGAAGTACAGCGGGAAGGCCACCCAGATCCCGTCGGGAGTCAGGGCAAGCAGCACCAGCCAGCTCGCGCATACGCAGGCCAGCCACCACACGGCAGCCCGCCGGGAGCGCTGGACCGACGGCAGCAGCGGGCCGGCCGCGTAGACCAGGGCGCACACCACCGTCACGGCGACGATCACTGCGGCATAGGGCCGGCCGTCGGTCACGGCCCGTACGGCGGCCAGCGCCAGCAGTGCGACCACGAGCAGGTGCAGACACCACGTCAGGGTCCGGCTGGTGGGGGTGAGGGGGAGGGCGGCGGAGTTCACAGTCCTCCCAGCGTAAGGAGGCGGACGCCGACGGGCCTCCATCGAAAGTTACAACTCGCGTGGCGCCTTTCGGTCCGTGAACTGACCTCCCCCGGCAGATGTCCCCGAAGCGGGCGGCGACGAGGGTGGAGTCAGCGGCGAGTCGGCCACTGAGTCCCTGACCGCGTCCGCCCCTCAGCTGACAACTGAGCCCCCGACCGAGTCCACCGCCGAAGGAGGCAGGCAAGTCCGTGTTCGTCGCCTGGAGAGATCTGAAGTTCGCCAAGGGGCGGTTCGCCCTGATGGGCGGCGTGATCGTGCTCATCACGCTCCTCGTCGGGCTGTTGTCCGGCCTGACCGCCGGTCTGGGACGGCAGAACATCTCCGCGATCACCGGGCTGCCCGCCGACCGGATCGCGTTCCAGGCCCCCGGCGCAGGACAGGAGCTGTCGTACGCGAACTCCCGGGTCACCGCCGACCAGTGGCAGCGCTGGGCCGAGGTCCCCGGCGTCACCGCCGCCGAGCCGCTGGGCATCACCACGACCAAAGCCACTGCAGGACAGAAGAGCACGGGCGTATCCGCCTTCGGGGTGCGGCCCGGTTCGGTGCTGGCCCCCGACAGCGGCAGGATCGACGCACGCTCGGCAGTACTGTCCACCACAGCCGCCGACGAACTCGGTCTGCAGCCCGGCGACACCTTCTCCCTCGCCGGACAGGAGCTGACGGCCGCCGCCGTACGAGGCGACGCCTCCTTCAGCCACACCCCGGTGATCTGGATCAGCCTCGACATCTGGCAGCACACCGCACCACCCGCCGACGGCGACGCGACCAGCGCCACGGTGATCGCGCTGGACACGGACGAAGGAGCCGACCTCGCGGCCGCCGACCGGACCGCCGGCACCGAGACGGTCTCCAGGGACGCCTCTTTGTCCGCGATCGGCTCCTACACCTCCGAGAACGGCTCGCTCCAGCTGATGCGCGGCTTCCTGTTCGCCATCTCGGCGTTGGTCATCGGCGCCTTCTTCACCGTCTGGACCATTCAGCGCAGCGGCGACATCGCCGTCCTCAAGGCGCTCGGTGCCTCCACCGCGCATCTCCTCAAGGACGCACTCGGGCAGGCCTTCGTGCTGCTCACCGGCGGAACCCTGATCGGCACGGGCCTCGCCGCGGCCTTCGGGGCCGTGGCCGCCGAGGGGGCGGTGCCGTTCGTGCTCACGCCGACGACGGTCCTGGTCCCCGCCGCCGTGATGATCCTGCTCGGCGCCCTCGGCGCCGCCCTGTCCGTCCGGCGCATCACCGCCGTCGACCCGCTGACCGCCTTGGGGAGCGCCCGATGAGCCTCGAACTGACCGATATCACTCTCACGTATCCCGACGGCGCGTCCCGCCTGACCGCGCTCGACCGGGTCACCCTGCACGTGCCTGCGGGCAGCGTCACCGCCGTGGTCGGCCCGTCCGGCTCGGGAAAGTCCAGCCTGCTCGCCGTCGCGGCCACCCTGATCACCCCCGACCGTGGCACGGTCACCATCGACGGCACCGTCACCACGGGCATGAAGCGGGCCGAACTCACCGCGCTGCGGCGCCACAGGATCGGCATCGTCTTCCAGCAGCCGAACCTGCTGCCTTCCCTCACCGCCGCCGAACAACTCGAGGTCATGGCCCGGATCGACGGCCGCAGTCCGGTCAAGGCGCGCGCCCGCGCCCTCGAACTCCTCGACGCGGTCGGCCTGGCCGACCAGGCGCGCCGCCGCCCCCACCAGCTCTCCGGCGGCCAGCGCCAACGCGTCAACATCGCCCGCGCCCTGATGAACGACCCGACCGTGCTCCTGGTCGACGAACCCACCAGCGCCCTCGACCACGTACGCGGCGCCGCGGTCATCGACCTCATCACCGAACTGACCCACCGGCAGGCCACCGCCACCGTCCTGGTCACGCACGACCCGACGCATCTCGCGGCCGTGGACCAGATCGCGGAGGTGCACGACGGGCGCCTGCGCGTGCCCTGCCGATGAGTCCCGAAGCCTTCCGTCGCGGACGCCGAAGCCGTCAGATGGAGAAGCGCTCCTTCTCCAGGAGCGGTCGCACCCGCGAGGCGAACCCGCCGGTACGGAAGGGGCGTTGCAGCAGTCCGGGCCGGAGCTCCTGGGCGAGGGCCGCGGCGACCATGCCCTGGTCAAGGGCGAGGAGGAAGTCGCTGACCCGGCCTGTCGTGACATCGACCGAGTCACGGAAGCCGTACGTGTCGTCGTAGGCCCCGAAGTCCCGGTCGAGCGCCCTGAGGTTGGCGAGCGCCTCGCCGCGTGCGTACGGGAGCGCGAGGAAGGAGGCGTACGGGGTCACCACGCCCAGGGAGTTGTAGCCCTCCTCCTGCATGCCGATCGCGTCGACGCCGTACTCGCGGTAGCCGCCCTCGGGGATGTTGGCGGGGGAGAAGCCCCAGTAGCCGTACCCGGCCTCGTCCAAGCCGTGCTCGATCTGGCTGCGGACGAAACGGGTGTGCGTCCGGCCCCACGAGCGCGGCGACCAATCCTGCTCCGGCACGAACAGTGGCACCATCAGCGCCTCGAACATCGACCCGCCCCAGGTGGGCACCAGCTTGCGGCCCCGGTAGGTGTAGTGCCCCTGCCACACTCGGACGCCGTCGATGGTGACGTACGAGCCGGCAGGTTCCTGCTCCTGGCCCATGCCGGGCAACAGCGTGCGGAACACATGCCAGTAGTGGTCGGACGGGATGCTGCCCTCGGCGATGCCGAGGTAACTGGCCATTCTGGGCTCGGTGTTGAGAGCGCCGTAGTGGTGGCCCGTCGGTTCACCCTTGCCCGGCTTGTCCGGCCAGTAGCCGCCGCGCAGCTGGCCGGGTCCGGCCACCGGGTCGGCGGGGTCGTACGGCGTGTAGTAGTACGACCAGTCGGCGTCGGCGAGCAGCCGCGCGACGCGAGGACGCAGCGAGGGGGCGGCGTCGGCGGCGATGCGCAGGCCCGTCACGAGCCAGGCGTTGTCGACCGAGGAGAGGAACGGGCGGACCGTCTCACCGTTCTCCGGCCAGGTGGTCAGGAGCGAACCGTCGTGCGCGTCGTACCAGTTGAACCAGAAGCCGTGTGCCCGCTCCAGCTTCTCGACCGCGGCAACCGTACGGGTGAGCCGGCGCTCCATCTCCTCCCGGCCGATCACCCCGAGACCGCCCGCCGCGGCCGTCGCCCAGAGCCCGCAGCCGATGTTCGTCGGGGAGGTCTGCACCGACGGTACGGGGGCACCGGCCCCGCTGACGTCGATCTTGTCGGTGACGAGGCCGAAGTCGGTGGTCATCGCCTCGATGGAGCGGTACGTCGAGCGGAACCAGGTGCGCAACAGGGCCGCATCGGAGCGTGCCGGGGAGGCGGTGGCCGCGTGGGCCGGGCCGAGCGTGAGGGCGGCGCCGCCGGCGCCGGTGGCCATGAGGAACGTACGACGATCCATGAAGTCCTCCGAAAGGGCGGATATGGAAGGGCAGTTCGCGGTGCTGGTGCTGGTGCTGTGCCCGTGCTCATGCGGGCGGTGGACAGCGGGCGGGGACCGGCGCCCATCGCGGCGTCGGCCCCCGCCCGTGTGCGGGCCTGCGGGGTCAGGTTGCGCAGGCCCTCGGGACCGGGACGGCGGGGTGTGTGCCCCCGGCCCCGTACGTCCCGGAGCGGCCCAGGGGCGTCGCTCCGGAACGGGTCGTGGTGCGGCGGACGTCCCGGCGAGGGGCGTGACAGCCGCGGATCGTAGGGATCAGAGGCGCGGCAGCCCCTGCTCGCGGCCCAGGCCGCCGAGCCAGTGGGCGGCCGGCTTGGGCGTGCGCTCGAAGGTCTCCTTGTCCCAGCCGATCAGCCCGAAGGTCGCCTTGTAGGTGCCCCACTCGTAGTTGTCGAGCGCGCTCCAGGCGAGGTAACCGCGTACGTCGATGCCGTCGTCGAGGCAGGCGGCCACGGCGTCGAGCGCGCCGGCGTAGTAGTCGACGCGGCGCTGCTCGTCACCGGTGGCGATGCCGTTCTCGGTGACGATCAACGGGGTACCGGGCCCGATGAGTTCGGCGGTGTGCCGGATCGCGTGGCCGACCGCCTCGGGGTAGTACTCCCAGCTCGTCAGGGTCCGCTCGGCGTCGTCCGGCGCGGGCACCGGGCCGTCGGTGCCGATCTTCGTACGCGTGTAGGACTGCACGCCGATCCAGTCGTCGCCGCGCGACGCCTCGATGAAGACATCCTCGCGCGGGGCGCGGTAGGCGGCGGTGACCTCCTCGGCGCCGGGCAGGGCCTGGTAGACCTGGTTGGCGATGGTCCAGCCCACCTGGATGCCGGGGTTGATGGCGCGCACGGCCTTCACGGCCGCGTGGTGCGCGGCGATGACGGCGTGCGTGGTCTCCTCGTCAGGGAAGGGCAGGCCCGCGGGCGGGAAGCCCTGCTCGCCTCGCTTGGCGAGACCGGCCATCACGGCGATCATGTTCGGCTCGTTGATGGTGCACACATGCCGTACGCCCTCGCCGATGATGGGCGCGCACTCCTCGACGTACCGCGCGAAGAGCTCCACCGCGCCGTCGGCGGTGAAGCCGCCGAGGTCCTCGAACCACTGCGGAATCGTGAAGTGGTGCAGCGTCACCATGGGGCGCAGGCCACGGGCCAGGGCGCCGTCCACCATGCGCCGGTAGTGCGCGATCTCGGCCTTGGAGAAGTAGCCGCGGGCAGGCTCGATCCGCGCCCACTCGACACTGAACCGGTAGTCGGTGAAGCCGAGTTCGGCCAGCACGTCCATGTCCTGCTCCCAGCGGTGGTAGCTGTCGCAGGCGTCCAGGCTGGGCTCGGCGATCTTCGCGGCCGGGTCGTGCTCCTTGCGCCACCAGTCGCTGTTGACGTTGTTGCCCTCGATCTGGTGCGCGGCGGTGGAAGCGCCCCACAGGAAGCCGTCGGGGAAGGGCGTGCGGGCAGGGGTGGACGTCATGGTGGTGCCTGTCTTTCTGCGTACGACGCGTACGAGGAGGTACGAGGGGGGGAAGGGACCGGGCGCTACTTGAGGCCTGCGGTGGCGATGCCCTGGGTGAAGTGCCGCTGAAGGACGGCGAAGACGACGAGCACGGGCAGGACGACGAGCAGCGAGCCGGCCATGAGCATGCCGTTGGCGCCGCCGACCGTCCGGTTGGGATCGTTGGCGAAGGTCGCGAGGGCCACCGGGAGGGTGTACTTCTCCGGGTCGTTGGTCGCGATCAGCGGCCAGATGAAGTTGTTCCACGACCCGAGGAACGTGAAGATCGTCAGCGTGGCGAGGGCCGGCTTGACCAGCGGAATCACGATCCGCCAGAAGATGTACCACTCGCCGGCGCCGTCCATCCGCGCCGCTTCGAGCAGCTCGTCCGGGATGGCCTGCATGGACTGGCGCATCAGGAAGACACCGAAGGCGGCCGCCGCGAAGGGCAGGACGAGCCCCGCGTAAGTGTCGAGCAGATTCAGCTGGTTGATGAGCACGAACAACGGCAGCACCATCAGGTTGGCCGGCACCATCAGGGCGGCGAGCACGATCCCGAAGACCTTCGAGCGTCCCGTGAAGTTCAGCTTTGCGAGCGCATAGCCGAGCATCGAGCAGAACAGCAGATTGCACACGGTCACGAGGACCGCCACGATCACCGAGTTCAGGAAGTACTGCGGCATGTCCAACTGGTCGAGCAGATCCCGGAAGTTCTGCAGCGTCCACTCGGAGGGCAGCCACACCGGCGGGCTGGCCGTGAGGTCCTTCTTGGTCTTGAAGGCGCTCAGTGCCATCCAGAGGAACGGTGTGGCCATCACGAGGAGGCCGAGCGAGGCGACCACGTACAGGGCCGGCTTGCTCATGCGGCGCTGACGACGGCGGGCCGGGGCGGTCGTGGGCGCAGTGGGCGTGGCGGGTGCGGCGCTCATTTCGTGTTGTCCTTCATCAGTCGCAGCTGCAGCACCGTGATGGCCATGATCACCACGAAGAGGACGTACGCCATGGCGCTCGCGTAGCCCATGTTGAAGAAGCTGAAGCCCTGCTTGTACATGTCGAGCGACACGGTCAGCGTGGCGTCCGAAGGACCGCCCTGGGTCATCACGAAGGGCTCCTCGAAGACGTTGAGATAGCCGATCGTGGTGATGACCGTCGTGTACAGGAGTGTCGGGCGCAGAAGCGGCACCGTGATGCGGCGCAGTTCCTGCCAGGCGTTCGCCCCGTCCAGGCGGGCCGCTTCGCGGACCTCCGCCGGGATGGCCTGCAGACCGGCGATCATCAGCACCATCACGGTGCCCAGGTTGCGCCATACGGCCATCGCGATCAGGGACGGCATGGCCCAGGTCTCCGAACCGAGGAAGTCCGGTGCGGTGAAACCGAGTTCGGCACCGAGGCCGGCGATCAGGCCGTCCGAGGGGTCGAGGACGAAGCGCCACACGATCGCCACGGCGACGATCGTCGTGACCACGGGGGCGTAGAAGCCGACGCGGAAGAAGGTGCGCGCCCGGTCGATCCCGTTGTTGAGCAGAATCGCGACGAGCAGACCGAGGCCGATCGTCAGCGGCACTCCGACGACGACGAAGTAGGCCGTGTTGAACAGCGCCTTGAGGAACTGCTCGTCGCCGAAGAGCTTGACGTAGTTGTCGAAGCCGACGAACTCGGCCTCCAGCGGACGTCGGACATGGCGCTGCCCGAAGTCGGTGAAGCTCATCAGGAGCGTCGCCACGATCGGGAAGAGCATGAAGACGCCGAACAGCACCAGGAACGGGGTGGAGAACAGCCAGCCGGCCAGGTTCTGCTTCCCCATCGAGCGTTTTCCGCGCCGCCCGCCGGGGCCGTCGGGGGTGCCGCCCGGGGCCTTGACGGCCCCGGACCGTGCGGGGGTGGGTGTCGTGGTGGACATGGTCCGTCCTTCGGGCTTCCGGCCTGCGGTCCCGCATGCGCCGGGGTGGAGTGTGACGTCGCGTGGCGGTTGTCCGCCTGCTGCGCCTACTTCGCTACGAGGCCCTCGATGTCGGCCTGGGCGGCGTCGAGTGCACTCTGGGCCGAGGCCTTGCCCTGGACGACCTTCTCGATCGCGCTGTCGATCTTCGAGGTGATCTCGGTCCACTTGGGCTGGGCCGGGGAGACCTTCGCCGACTCCATCTGGGTCTTCCAGATCTGCATGTTCGGATCCGTGGCGAGCTCGCCCGTCTCCCACGCGTTCACGTTGGCCGGCAGGTCCTTGGTGCGCTTGTACCAGTCGGCCTGGCCCTTGGCGTCCGTGAGGTACTTGATGAACTCCTCGGCAGCGGCCTTGTGCTCGCTGTCCGCGGAGATCGTCAGGGCGGAACCGCCCGCCATGGAGGCGGAGGTCTCGTCGGCGGGCACGTTCGCGACCGCCCACTTGCCCTTCAGGTCCGGGTAGTTCTCGTCGATCAGGCCCATGATCCAGGGACCGCCGAAGAACATCGGCACGGAGCCGTTGTTGAAGTCCTTCGTCACGTCGTAGCCGGGACGCACGGACTTCTCGCTGAGGCCCTTCTCGAAGTAACTGCCGTAGTTCTCCAGCGCCTTGACGGCAGCCGGGCTGTTGGCGACGGCCTTGCCGTCCTTGCTGACGATCTCGCCGCCGGCCGAGTACAGGAACTGGTAGAAGCTCTGCACGGTGTCCAGCCCGCCGGGCTGGATCGCCAGGCCCCACTTGGTGCCGGCCTTCTCCTGGTACTTCTCGGCGGCCTGCTGCAGCTCGGCCATGGTGGCCGGCGCCTTGTCGACACCGGCCTTCCGCGCGAGGTCGGTGCGGTAGAAGAGCACGCGGGTGTCGACGTACCACGGCACGCCGTACGTCTCGCCCTTGTACTCGCCCTGCTGCCAGCCGGCCGGGAAGAAGTCCTTCTTCTGGAAGGTCTTGGCGTCGACGGGCTCGAGGGCGCCCATGTCCGCGAACTCGGTCATGTAGCTGCCGCCCATCTGCATCACGTCGGGCAGCTTGCCCGCCGCGGCGGCGGCGACCAGCTTCTGGTGGGCTACGTCCCAGCCGATCGGGGTCACCTTCACCGTGATGTTCGGGTTGGCCTTCTCGTAGACCTTCGCGACATCGGCGAGCTTCTCGCCCTCGGTGCCCATCGCCCACACGCTCAGCGTCTGCTCCGAGTCCGCGGAGGCTTGCGAACCGCTCGATCCGCCGCAGGCGGTGAGGGTCAGCGCAGCGGCCAACGTGACGGCCACGGCAGCTGTGGTGGCGGCGCGGTTCATGGACGGCTCCTCTTCGAGCGTTTCCGATGTATGCGCTGTCTGTAAGCGCATACATAACTCTGTGGCAACCACTCGGGATGTGACAAGAGGGGTCTTGGTCACACTCCCGTAACGGGAGCGTGATGCTGCTAGTTGTTTGCTAAACGAAACTACCTGGCGTCTGCCGCTCGAGGCGAACCGCCGGAGCTGCGGCGAGCTGGGCGTCCGGGGTGGCGAGCTGGGCATCCAGGGCGGCGAGCTGGGCATCCAGGGCGGCGAGCTGGGTATCCGGGGCGGCGAGGTGGGCGTCCGGGTGGTGAGCCGGGCCTGCGCGGTCACTAGGGTCGGGCGCGTGACCCGCACCCCTATCGCCTTCACGCACGATTTCTCCTTCGACCCCGCTTACGGCAGCACGCTCGACGATCTGCTGGGCATATCGGCCCCCGCGGCGCCCACGGACTTCGACGAGTTCTGGCTCGACCGTTACGCACGGGCGCTGCGGGTGCGGCCCGAACCGGAGCTGGGTCGCGCGGTGGAGGAGCGCGACGGCGTACGCATCCATGAGGTGACGTACACCTCGGTCGGAGAGGTGCGTCTGGGTGGCTGGCTCGTGCTGCCCGCGGCCGGCCCGGTGGAGCACGGATTCGTCATCGGCCACGGTTACGGCGGCAGGGACGAGCCCGGTCGCGACGTCCCCCTGCCGCTGTCGAGGTCCGCGGCGATCCTGCCCTGCGTACGCGGGATGGGCACGCGCGGTCTGCTGCCCGGGGTGCCGTCCACGTCCGATGAGCATGTGCTGCACGGCATCGCCGCGCGGGAGTCGTACGTCATCGGGGAGTGCGTCGCCGATCTCTGGTGCGCGGCGACGGCTCTCCTCGAACTCGTGCCCGGTCTGCCGCGTCTCGGCTACCTGGGGGAGAGCTTGGGCGGCGGGCTCGGCGCCCTGGCCCTGCCCTGGGACGAACGGTTCGCGGCGGGTCAGCTGACCGTGCCGACGTTCGGCAACCATCCGCTGCGGCTGACGCTGGACTGTGTGGGCAGCGGTGCCGCGGTGCGCCGGTACCACCAGGAGCATCCGGAAGTCGCCGACGTACTGCGGTACTTCGACGCGGCGACGGCCGCGACGCGCCTGAGCAAGCCGGTCCTGACGGCTCCGGCCCTGTTCGATCCGTCCGTGCCACCGCCCGGGCAGTTTGCCGTGTACAACGGCCTGCCCGAGAGCTCCGGGCGTGAGCTGCATGTGCTCGAGGCGGGGCACTTCGAGTGGCCGGGGGCGGAGCGCTCCGTGGCTCAACTGGCGTCGGCCAAGGCGGAGTTCTTCGGGCGGGTGCTGGGATGACGGGCTGAACCGGGCGGGCGGGTGCTGGGGTGCCGGGCCGATTCGGGCGGGTGCTGGGGTGCCGGGCTTATCCGGGCGGGACTCGGGCGCGATACGGGGGGTGCCCGACGGTCAGCGGGTGATTGGGGCGGGCGTCAGCGAGGCGGCGGGTGAAGCGGGCGGACGTCAGTGAGGCGGGCGTGGATGTGGGGCGGGCGTCGATGTGGGGCGGGCGCGTCAGCGAGGCAGCGGGTGAAGCCGGTGGACGCCAGCGAGGCGGACGTCGATGTCGGTCGGACGCCAGCGAGGCGGACGTCGATGTGGGCCGGACGCCAGTGGGGCAGTCGGTGATGTGAGCGGACGCCTGCGAGGCGGGCGTTGGTACGTGTGGTCGTCAGCGAGGCCGTCGTCGGCAGGGGG
>NZ_JAEIMH010000014.1:23478-31368 GCF_016464295.1 Streptomyces sp. N35
CCGGGGGGGCGGGGGGGGGCGGGGGGGGGGGGGCGGGGGGCCGGGGGCGGGGCACCCCGCGCTCCCGGGGGCGCCGCCCGGGCGGCCGCCGAGTCGGCGGGTGCTGTCCGGCCGGTCGGCGATGCGGGGGAGTGCCGGACGGTCAGCCGGCGGTCAAGCGGCCTTGCAGCCGCAGCTCGCCCGCCGCACCACCGAGACCGGCAGGGTCAGGGAGACCGGCTCTGCGGGGTTCTGCGCCGTCTGGCCGCCGCTGAGGCGTCGGACCAGCAGCTCCACCGCTTCCTCGCCCATGCGCCGCATCGGCTGCCGCACCGTCGTGACCGCCGGCCGTACCAACCGGCTCAGGGCGATTCCGTCGAACCCGGTCACGGCCACGTCCTGCGGTACGCGAAGGCCCCGCCGCTCCAGCGTGTGCAGCGCGCCCACGGCCATCTGGTCATTGGCGAACAGGAGCGCTTCGGGTCGGTCCCCGGGGCGGTCGAGAAGGGCGTCGGCCGCCCGCGCGCCCTCCGCCTGCGTCATCATCGGGACCCGCAGATCAGGTTCGGCGCCCACCGCGATCCCCGCGGACCGGCAGGCCTCGGCGTACCCCCGGAACCGCGCCTCGACGTCCGGTGACTCCTCCGCGAACCCGACGTACGCGAGCCGCCGCAAGCCGTGGTCCTCGATCAGGTGCCGGGTGAGCTCCCGCTGGCCGTCGGAGTTGGCGACCTCGATGTGATCGAGGTGGTCCAACTGGTTCGACTCCCGCGGTCCGGCCAGCATCACGACCGGCTGGCGGCGCGAGATCACCTCGAGGTCCTCCGTCGGTACGGTGCGGGCGAGCACCGCGAACCCGTCGACCCGGCCCGCGACTTTCGCCACGAGGCTCTCCGGCCCGCCCTTCAAGGAGGCCGCGATCAGCAGGGCGTACCCATGGCGGCGAGCGGCCCGTTCCATGCCGCGGATGATCTGGTCCGAGTAGAGCATGGCGGCTTCGTCGTCGGCCTCGTCCCCATGACCGGCTTCGGCCTCGGACTCGGCGTCCGGGTCGGAGTAGTCGGGGAAGCAGAGCCCGAGGACGCCGGTGGAACGGCTGGCGAGCCCGCGTGCGTTGCCGCTCGGCACGTAACCGAGATCACGGGCGACCGCGAGCACACGCTCCCGGGTCTGGGCGCGGACCGAGTCGGGGTTGCGGTAGACCCGGGACACGGTGGCGATGGAGACACCGGAACGCTCGGCGACGTCGTACACCGTGGGGGTTGTGCTCACTGAATCGGTCCCCCGAGTCGGTCGCATGGGCAGTATGTGAATGAAAGCGCATTCATCTTAGGTGGGCCTGTGGGAGGCGGGCAAGGCGGGACCCGGCCCCTGGCCTCGGGAGCCGGCACCCCGGGCCCTCGGCATCCCCGGCATCCCGGATCCCCGGCATCCCGGATCCTCGGCATCCTCGGCATCCCCGGCCCTCGGCATCCCCGGCCCTCGGCATCCTCGGCATCCCGGATCCTCGGTCTCCCGCACCCTCGGCACCCCGGTCCCTCGGCCCCCCACGGCCCTGTTCACCCGCATCGTCCCGGTGGGCGCTCGCTCCCGTCCGTACCAATTGGGCGCTCGCTCCCGTCCCTACCAATGGCCGCCGCCGCTCACCGTACGACCGCCGCCGCTCACCCCGACGACGCACGCAGCTGCACCAGATACGCGGCCGTCAGTGCCACGGCACGGTCCTTGTCGTCGGACAGCTCGGCGAGGGCGCCGTCGGCCGTCTTGCCGGGAATGCCCGCCAAGGCCTGGGTGAGCCGTCCGCGCGCGGCCGCCGGGGTGGCCACGTGGCCGAGGTGTTCGACGAGCAGGCCCGCGACCTGCCCGGCCGTGGCGGAGTCGGACGCCAGCGTGCTCAGGGCGTCGGCGGCATCGGTGTCGCGAACTCCCTGCACGATCATGTCGATGAGTACCGGGATCGCCCGGGTCTCGCCGCGCGTCCCGAGGGCGAGGGCGGCATGTCCGCGCACCGCCGGCTCGGCGTCCGCCAGAGCGTGGCGCAGCTCGGTGGTGGCATCCTCGCGGGTCAGCGCGGCGAGGCACCGGACCGCGCGTTCGCGCACCGCGGCGGCCGGTGAGCGCAGACCTTCGGCCAGCAGCGCCGTGACGTCCTCGCCCGAGCGGGCCAGCGCCCAGCGCAGGGCGCCGGCGACGTTGGGGTCGGTTTCGGTCAGTGCCGCCTCGACCAAGGCCTCCTTGGGCACCGGTGCGTCGTCGCCGGAGGTGAGGGCCGCGCGTTGGCGGGTGTCGGCGCTCTTGGACCCCAACGCCTGCAGAAGCCCGACCACTTGGAGCACCGCCTCCCAGCTCGCCGGACCGGCGCCGTCGATCCGCTGCAGGCGCGTGAGCAACTCCGTCTCGGCCGCGATGCGTTCCCTCGTCCGCACGATCAGATCGCCGACCAGCGTCGCGGGCGTGAAGCCCGGATCGTCGAGCGCACGCCCGATCTCGCGCAATGAAAGACCCAGCGACCGCAGGCTCTCGATATGGAAGATCCGCCGGATGTCCTCGCCGGAGTACTCCCGATAGCCGGTGCCGGTGCGGGCCGAAGGCCGCAGCAGGCCGAGCGACTCGTAGTGCCGGAGCATGCGGGCGCTGACTCCGGAGCGCCGCGCCACCTCGCCGATCAACATGCCGGTCATTCTCCTGGTCCGCCGGTCATTCTCCCGGTCGGTCCTGGAGGGCGACGACGCGTTTCGCCTCCTCGACGGCGAACGCGAATCCGGCGTCCGGGTCGCGCAGCAGCCGCAGCGTGGCCAGCGCGTGCGTGCGGACGCCTCCGTCGGTCGCTGCCGCCGCCGCTCGCAGCGCCGGCTCGGAGCTGTCTCCGAGCGTGATCAGGGCCCTGCTGAGGCTCAGATGTGTCTCCCGTTCGCCGCGCCCGAGCTGTGTCGCGAGCAGTGTGGCCAGACCCGGCTCGTCACCTTCGGGTACGAGTACCACCGCGGCCCGCCAGGCGCTGCGCGCCACCTCGTCCTCGGCGTCGGTCAACAGCTCTCGCGTGATCGCCGGCCAAGCGCGCCGGTCCCCGAGCTTGGACAGTGTGTGCAGCGCCTGGCTGCGTGCCTGCGCACGCGCCGATCCGAGCTCGCCCCTCAGCGCGGGCAGCGTCAGGGACACCGGGTGGCGGGTGAGCGCCCAGGTCAGCATGTCCCGCACGAAGAACTCGGGCTCGATCGCGCAGCGCTCGACGAGCGCGTCCACGAAGCGCGGCTCGGGCGCCGAACCGGCCGCCAGCGCGGCCCGCAGCCGTACGGAGGAACGGCTGTCCTCGAGCGCCTCGAGCACCCGTGTTCCCCCGGTGTTCTGTCCTGTGATCGTCATCGAGATCACCTCCTCGGCGACGAGCCAAGACCTTGCCACCGTGTCAAGGTCAAACACCTCGCGCCCACCGGGCGGCCAGGTACCCTCCACCGCACAGGAGCCGAGGAGGTCGGGTGGTCCGGGAACGCGCAGGCCGGGTGCTGGGGGCGAACCTTCGCGCACTGCGGGAACAGGCGGGGCTCACGCTGTCCGCCCTGGCCCGTGAGTCGGGCATCGCCAAGGGGACGTTGTCGCAGCTGGAGTCCGGCACGGGCAACCCCACGATCGAGACAGTGTTCAGCTTGTCGAACGCCCTCGAGGTTCCGGTCTCCTCGCTCCTCACCGAGCGCACCGACCCCGACGTGGTCCTCGTGCGTTCCGGCGGACTCGAGGTGCTCAGCAGCAACGCCGTCGACCTGCGGATGCTGCGCCGCATGGACATCACCGACAAGGCGATCGAGCTCTACGACCAGCGGGTGCGCCCGGGGGAGGTCCAGCACTCCGCGGGACACCCGGGGCGCGAGCATGTCGTGGTGACATCGGGGCAGCTCAGAGTGGGTCCGCCGGATGCGCCGTACGAACTGGGGCCCGGTGACTACGTGTGCTTCGACGCCGGGCGGCCGCACCTCTACGAGACCGTCGGCGGACCGGTCGTCTCGGTCCTGATGCTGGAGTACCCGGCCGACGCGGGGCCGCCCGCCCTCGGTGGATCGTGTGGGATCCCCGCACCGCGCAAGCCGGGGCGTGCGAAGGGTTGACCGCGTCGCCAACTCCTTTCTACGCTCGCACCGTTCATTGAAATGAACGGAAGCGGGGTGGGTGGTGTCCTCCGACATCGTGGTCGTGGGTGCCGGCATGATCGGCGCCGCCTGTGCGGAGGCGCTCAGCGCCGCCGGCCTGAACGTCACGGTCCTCGACCGCGCGGGGATCGCCGGCGGCACGACCGCCGCGGGCGAGGGCAATGTGCTGGTCTCCGACAAGGCACCGGGCCCCGAGCTGGAACTCGCCCGCGCCTCCCGCCGCCGCTGGCCCGGCCTGCTCGCCGCACTGCGCGAAGAGCTCGGCCCCGCATTGGCCGAGGCGGAGTGGGAGGCCAAGGGCGGCCTGGTGGTCGCGACCACCGAAGAGGCCGCCGCGCCCCTGGCGCACTTCGCGGCCGCGCAACGCGCCGTCGGCATCGGCGCGGAAGAGATCACCCCGGAAGCCGCCGCGCGGCTCGAACCCCACCTCACCCGCAGCGTCACCGCCGCCGTCCACTACCCCGAGGACGCCCAGCTCCAGCCGGTGCTCGCGGCCACGACGCTGCTGGCCGCGGTGCGTGCCCGCGGCGGCGAAGTCCGCGCCGGCACGACGGCGCTCGGAGTGTCACGGGACGCCGCCGGCCGGGTCAGCGGCGTACGCACCGATGACGGCACCCTCGCCTGCCGTGCGGTGGTCAACGCCTGTGGCCCGTGGGCGGGTTCGTTCGCCGCCCGGGCCGGGGCGCCGATCACGGTGCTGCCGCGGCGCGGCATGATCCTCGTGACCGGCCCGCTGCCCGCGGGAACCGTCCGGCGCAAGGTGTACGACGCCGACTACGTCGGTGCGGTCGCCAGCTCGGACGCCGATCTGCAGACCTCGACCGTGGTCGAGTCCACCCGTGCGGGCACGGTGCTCATCGGCTCCAGCCGCGAGCGCGTCGGCTTCGACGAGACCGTACGCGTCGACGTACTGCGCGAGTTGGCCCGTAAGGCCGTCGCCTTGTTCCCGGTCCTCGCCGGTGTGCCGGTGATGCGGGCGTACGGGGGTTTTCGGCCGTACGCGCCCGACCATCTGCCCGTGATCGGCGCCGACCCCCGGCTGCCCGGCCTGTGGCACGCGACCGGACACGAAGGCGCGGGCATCGGACTCGCGGCGGCCACCGGGCGCCTGCTCGCCGACCTGTACACGGGAGCGGTGCCCGAGCTCGATCCGGAGCCGTTCCGGGTGGACCGACCGGCTGTCATCGAGGGGGAGGAGGCCGCGTGAAGGTACTCATCGACGGCAAGGAGACCGTGGCGGCCGAGGGCCAGACCGTGGCGGGTGTGCTGCTCGGCGCGGGCGTCACGGCGTGGCGCACGACCAGGGGCGGTGGCCGGCCGCGCGGCGTCTTCTGCGGAATCGGTGTGTGTTTCGACTGCCTGGTCGTGGTCAACGGCATCGCGGATGTACGGGCATGTCAGCGGCTCGTCCGCGACGGAGACGACATCCGGGCGCAGCACGGTGCGGAACTGCCGTCGTGAGCCGCGTCGTTGTCGTGGGCGGCGGGCCCGCCGGGATGGCGGCCGCACGGGCGGGCGCCGAGGCCGGCGTCGGGGGGGTGCTGATCGGCTCGGGCGCACGGCTGGGGGGCCAGGACCACCGGCAGGGCTCCCCCGCGGGCACGGAACGGTTCACGCTTCCTTCCGGTGTCGAGTACCTGGGGGAGTCGGTCGTCTGGGCGCTCGAACCCGTGGCGGGCGGGCACCGGGTGCATGTGCGCACCGGTCCTGCCGACGGGCCGGGCAGGACCGGCCGCAGCGTCGACACCCCGGCCCTGGTGCTTGCCACCGGTGCGTACGACCGGGCGCTGCCCTTTCCCGGCTGGGACCTGCCCGGCGTCTTCACGCCCGGCGCCGCGCAGGCGCTGGCGAAGGGGCAGGGTGTACGGGTGGGGGAGCGGGTGCTGCTCGCCGGGACCGGGCCCTTCCTGCTGCCGGTGGCGCGGTCGCTGATCGACGTCGGGGCGCGTGTGGCCGGTGTGCTGGAGGCGGGCGGGCCCGTCAGCGGCTGGCTCGCCCACCCCGGCGGTCTGCTGGCCGGTACCGGAAAACTGGGCGAACTGGCGGGCCACGCCGCCCTGTTGGCGCGCCATCGCGTCCCCTACCGGCGCCGCACCGCCGTGCTCGAGGCGCACGGAACCGACCGCGTCGAAGCGGTCACGACGGCCCGCCTCAACCCCGACTGGACCGTGGTGCCCGGCAGTTCGCGCCGCATCGAGGTCGATGCCGTGTGCGTCGGTTTCGGTTTCACCCCGCAGCTCGAACTCGCCGTCGCGGCACGCTGTGCGCTCGCCGACGGCTTCGTCACCGTCGATGCCGCCCAAGCCACCTCCGTACACGGCGTGTTCGCGGCCGGGGAGCTCACCGGCATCGGCGGAGCGGAACTCTCCGCCGCGGAGGGCACGATCGCCGGCGCCGGTGCGGCCCGGCTGCTCGGCGCCCGCCCGGTGCCACCCGTCCGCGCGCTGCGGAAGGCCCGTACGGGCCGCCGGTTCGCCGCCGCGCTGGCCGCCGCGCATCCCGTACGGGACGGCTGGCGCAGCTGGCTGCGCGAGGACACCCTCGTGTGCCGCTGCGAAGAGGTCCCGTACGGAGAGCTGTGTGCAGCCGCCCGCGAGCGCGAGGCGTACGGCGGCCGCTCGCTCAAGCTCGTCACCCGCGCGGGTCTCGGCCCGTGCCAGGGGCGGATCTGCGGCCGCGCGGTCGCCGAACTCACCGGCATCCAGGACGCCGCCGCCACGTTCGCCCGCCGCCCGATCGCCGCACCGCTGCGCCTTGGTGAGCTTGCCGAGGACCCGGGCCCTCAGCACGAGGGGCCATAGGGGCCGGCGCTTGCGGAAGGCGGCAGTAACTCCCGCACCAGCCGCAGTAACTCCCGTACCAGCCGCAGTAACTCCCGTACCAGCCGCAGTAAGTCCCGCACCAGTCGCAATAGCTCCCCCCATCAGCCGCAATAACTCCCGTACCAGCAAAAGGAGATGGCACATGACACAGGAGAAGCTCGACGGGGTCATCGTGGCGACCGCGCTGCCCTATGCCGAGGACCCGAGCGCCCCCGCCGGACTCCGCGTCGACCTCGACCGGTACGCGGAGCACTGCCGCTGGCTCATCGACAACGGCTGCCGAGGCGTCGGGCCCAACGGGTCCCTCGGCGAGTACTCCTCGCTGACCGACGACGAGCGCAGGGCCGTGGCCCGTACCGCGCTCGAGGCGGTCGGCGACGACGGGATCGTGGTGGTCGGCGTGCACGGCGTCGGAGCGCACCAGGCCCGGGACTGGGCCGAGAAGGCCGCCGAGGACGGTGCGCACGGGGTGCTGTGTCTGCCGCCGACGATGTACCGGGCCAACACCTCCGAAGTGATCCACCACTTCGAGCAGGTCGCGCGCGCCGGGCTGCCCGTGATGGCGTACAACAACCCGATCGACACCAAGGTCGACCTGACACCCGAGGTCGTCGCGGAGATCGCCTCGATCGACAACGTGGTGGCCGTGAAGGAGTTCTCCGGTGACGTACGCCGGATCCTGGAGATACGGGAGAAGGCGCCGGACATCACCGTCGTCGCGGGGGCCGACGACCTCGTGCTCGAGGCGCTCCTGATGGGCGCCACCGGCTGGTTCGCGGGCTTCCCCAACGTCTTCCCCGCCGAATCCGTACGGCTCTACGAACTCGCCCTCGACGGCCGGCTCGACGAGGCCCGTGCCCTGTACGAACCGCTGGTGGCGGCTTTCCGCTGGGGCTCGCGCATCGAGTTCGTCCCGGCCATCCAGCACGGCATGGGCCTCGGCGGGC